>DASYUQ010000091.1 GCA_036001065.1 Candidatus Methylomirabilota bacterium | reverse complement strand
AACGTTTCGGCCTTCGTGCTCGGCGGGCACGGGGACACGATGGTTCCCCTGCCGCGCTATTCGACATGCGGCGGCATTCCGATCACTGAATTGCTGCCGAAAGAGGTGGTTGATCAGATCGTCACGCGCACGGCCAATGGCGGCGCCGAGATCGTCAGCCTGCTCAAGACCGGATCTGCCTACTATGCGCCTTCGTCCGCGGCGGTTGAAATGGTCGAAGCGATTCTGAAGGACAAGAAGAAGATCCTGCCCTGCGCCGCCTACCTCAACGGCCACTACGGCGTGCGGGGGCTGTACGTCGGCGTTCCGGTAAAGCTCGGGCGCCGCGGCGTCGAGCAGGTCGTCGAGATCAAGCTGACCCCAGAAGAGCAAACGGCATTTCAGCAGTCGGCGGCCGCCGTGCGCGAGCTGGTCGACAAGCTGAAGCTGTAACAGGAGATCAGGTCATGGCGAAGGACATTCCCGACGGCTACCACGCGGTCACGCCGGCCATCACGGTCCGGGACGGCGCGCAGGTGATCGATTTCTACAAGCGGGCCTTCGGGGCGAAAGAGCTGATGCGGATACCCGGCCCCGACGGCAAGAGCATCATGCACGCCGAGGTGAAGATCGGCGACTCCATCGTGATGCTGAGCGACGAGCAGCCGGGTATGGGATGCCGGGCGCCGGCCTCGGTGGGTGGGCCCACCGGCTACCTCTATATATACGTTCCCGACGCGGATGCCACCTTCAAGCAGGCGGTCGGGGCCGGGGCCAAGGTGGTCATGCCCCTCACGGACATGTTCTGGGGCGACCGCTTCGGCCAGGTGGAGGACCCCTCCGGCCACCGCTGGGGCCTCGCCACTCACAAGGAAGACGTCAGCCCCGAAGAGATGGGGAAGCGGCAGCGGGAGTTCTTCGCCCAAATGGGCCAGCAGAAGAAGTAGGGCCATGCGCGAGATCCACGTCAGCGCCATCGCTGACGCCGTCAAGAAGCTCTGCATAGAGGCCAACTGCGACCTGGAGCCGGACATGCTCCGGGCCTTCGACCGGGCGCTCCGGACGGAGCGTTCGCCGGCGGGCCAGCAGGTGCTCCAGATCCTGAAGGACAACGCCCAGCTGGCGCAGACCAAGCGCATCCCGTACTGCCAGGACACCGGCTTCGTCGTGTGCTTCGTCGAGCTGGGCCAGGACGTCCACGTGACGGGCGGCGGACTGTACGACGCCATCAACGCGGGCGTGAGCCAGGGCTACCGGGAGGGCTTCCTGCGCGCCTCGATCGTCCGGTCGCCCTTCGACCGCGTCAACACGGGCGACAATACGCCGGCGGTCATCCACACGGACGTGGCGCCGGGCGCGACGCTGAAGATCATGCTCATGGCCAAGGGTGGCGGCTGCGAGAACCGCTCGAAGTACAAGATGCTCACGCCCGCCGAGGGTCTGGAGGGCGTCAAGGAGTGGATCATCGAATGCGTGCGGACGGCCGGGCCCGACGCCTGTCCGCCGCTGATCCTCGGCGTCGGCGTGGGGGGCACGTTCGAAACGGCCGCGATCTTGTCGAAGAAGGCCCTGCTTCGCGAGCTCGGCAGCCCCAATCCCGATCCGGGCCTCGACGTTCTCGAAAGAGAGTTGCTGGACCGCGCCAACCGGCTGGGCATCGGGCCCCAGGGCTACGGCGGCGACACCACCGCGTTCGGCATCCACATCCTGACCTATCCCTGTCACATCACCTCGCTCCCGGTGGCCGTGACCATTGAATGCCACGCGCATAGACATAAAGAAGTGACGCTGTGATGCTGACGGGGGCGTCTGAGCGCGTGCGCCTCGAGCGGGTGGCGGGAGAGCGGCTCCCATCCGCCAGCAGCCCGTGGCACCGCGCGCGCGAGCTCAGATGGGATCGAGGCCTGAAATGCGCGCACCGGTTTGCCCCGCCCGCAACGCCAGCCCCCAGCAACGATGCCGGATGGGGGCCGCGACCCGGCCAGGACCCGCTCGGCGGCGCACGATGATCAGGACCGCGCCCGACGGGATCAAGGAGGTAAGCCCCCCGCTGAGCGACGCCGACATCGAGGCGCTCAAGGCGGGCGACCGGGTGCGGATCACCGGCGTCCTCTACACCGCGCGAGATGCCGCCCACGGCCGGCTGTTCCCGCTGATCGAGAAGGGTCAGCCGCTGCCGATCGACGTCAGGGGCCAGATCATCTACTACACGGGTCCGTCGCCGGCCCGCCCGGGTGACGTCGTGGGCTCCATCGGCCCCACGACGGGCGGCCGGATGGACACGTTCACGCCCGCGCTCCACAAACTGGGGCTCAAGGCGACGATCGGCAAGGGCGGGCGCTCCCAGGCGGTGAAGGACGCCCTCCGGCAGTACAAGGCCGTCTACTTCGGGGCCATCGGCGGCGCTGGCGCCGTGCTCTCGCAATTCGTCAAGAAGCTTTCAATAGTCGCCTACGAAGATCTCGGTACTGAAGCTATTCGTCGTCTCGAAGTCGAAGACTTCCCCGTGATCGTGGTCAACGACTGCTGGGGCGGCGACCTCTATCAGGACGGGATGAAGGCGTACGCGCGAGAGGGCCCATGAGTCGCGTGTTGAGTGAGCGGCGGCCCCCGATCGCCGCGGCCCATCTGAGGACCGACGCGTGGTGGGCGCTGCCGCTGGCGGTGGCAGTGGTGCTGGGATCCTTCGTGGTCTACTCGACGTGGGCGGCGCTGCAGAACGCCCATTACTATATCGCGCCCTACCTGTCGCCGTTCTATTCCCCCTGCATTTCGAAATCTTGCCTGCACTCAACGTTCGGTGTTGGACTCCCGGATTTTTCGTTCCCCGTCGTCGGCGTGCTCTCGCCGGCGTTCCTGATCCTGTGGGGCCCAGGCCTCTTCCGGCTGACCTGCTACTACTACCGAAAGGCCTACTACCGCTCCTTCTGGCTGGCGCCGGTGGCCTGCGCCGTACGCGACGTCAAGCCCGGCTACACCGGTGAGACGCGCTTTCCGCTCTTCCTTCAGAACTTCCACCGTTACGTGTGGTACGTCGCCGTCTTCTTCATCGTGATGCTGACCTGGGACGCGATCCTGGCGTTCCGGTTCCCCGACGGCTTCGGCATCGGGGTGGGCACGCTGGTGATGTGGGTCAACGTCATCCTCCTGGCCGGCTACACCTTCTCGTGCCACTCGTGCCGCCACGTATGCGGCGGATACGTGGACGTCTTCTCGAAGGCGGAGACCCGCTACCGCGCCTGGCGTTTCCTGACGCGGCTCAACGAGCGCCACCCGACCTACGCGTGGCTCTCGCTGTTCAGCGTGGGCTTGGCCGACCTGTACATCCGGCTGGTGTCCATGGGCGTGATCCGCGACCTGAGGATCCTGTGATGCGACGCCGACTGGCTTCGCCCCGCTTCGTTCTCGGTCCGGTCGGTTCCACTTCGAGTTCAGGGCTCGCCTCGGACGCGTGGGGCTCTGTGGATCCGCTCGCCTCGGGCGCAGGGGCCCCAGCCCCTGGCCGCCCTGCGGCTCGCCCAGCGCCCCGGCCGTCCTGCGGCTCGCACTGCGGGGCCTCGCGGTGCTCGCCATTCGGCATCGCAGGGGGCGCCCGGGAATCACCTGAGGGTCCTGTGATGCGACGCCGACTGGCCTCGCCCCGGCCCGCGAATCACCTGAGGATCATCTGATGGCGAAGGTCGAGTACGAAACCCACGAGCACGACGTCATCGTCATCGGCGCGGGGGGCGCGGGACTGCGCGCGGCGATCGAGGCCGCGGCCCAGGGCGTGTCGGTCGGGCTCATCTGCAAGTCGCTCCTGGGCAAGGCCCACACCGTGATGGCGGAGGGCGGCATTGCCGCCGCGCTCGGCAACGTGTGGCCGGAGGACAACTGGCAGGTGCACTTCCGCGACACCATGCGCGGCGGCAAGATGTTGAACAACTGGCGGATGGCTCAGCTCCACGCCCAGGAAGCGCCCGAGCGCGTGCTGGAGCTCGAGCGCTGGGGCGCGCTGTTCGATCGCACCAAGGAGGGGCTCATCCTCCAGCGGGACTTCGGCGGCCATCGCTACGCGCGCCTGGCCCACGTAGGTGACCGCACTGGGCTGGAGATGATCCGCACGCTCCAGTACCACGCCATCCACCAGGGCATCGACGTCTACATGGAGTGCAAGATCGAGCGCCTCCTGAGGGACGGCCAGCGCATCTCCGGCGCCTTCGGCTACTGGCGGAACACCGGCAAGTTCGTCCTCTTCAAGGCCAAGGCGGTGGTGCTGGCCACCGGCGGCATCGGCAAGATCTACGCGATCACCTCCAACTCCTGGGAGTACACGGGCGACGGACACGCGGCGGCGCTGTGGGCCGGGGCCGACCTCATCGACATGGAGTTCGTCCAGTTCCACCCGACCGGGATGGTATGGCCGCCCTCGGTGCGCGGCATCCTGGTCACCGAGGGCGTGCGCGGCGACGGCGGCACGCTCCGGAACAACAAGGGCGAGCGCTTCATGTTCCGCTACATCCCCGAGTTCTTCAAGGCGGAGACCGCGGACGACGAGGCGGAGGCCGACCGCTGGTACGAGGACAAGCGGAACAACCGCCGGACGCCCGATCTCCTGCCGCGCGACGAGGTGGCCCGCGCGATCAACGCCGAGGTCAAGGCGGGTCGGGGGGGCCCCCACGGCGGCGTCTTCCTGGACGTCAGCAGCCGGCGGCCCGCCGACTACATCAAGAAGCGCCTGCCGTCGATGTACCACCAGTTCAAGGAGCTCGCGGACATCGACATCACGAAGGAGCCGATGGAGATCGGTCCGACCTGCCACTATTTCATGGGCGGGATACGCGTCGATGCCGACACGACGGCGTCGACCGTCGCGGGCCTCTTCGCGGCGGGCGAGTGCGCCGCGGGCATGCACGGCGCGAACCGCCTCGGCGGGAACTCGCTCTCGGACCTCGTCGTCTTCGGTCGGCGCGCCGGCATGTACGCGGCGCAGCACGCGGCGTCGGCGCGGGCGCCCGGAGCCGTGGACACGAGCGAGCTCGAGGCGACGGCGAAGACCATGCTCGCGCCGTTCGACCGCGCCGAAGGCGACGACCCGTACGCGATCCAGAACGACCTGCAGGGCACGATGCAGGACCTCGTCGGCCTCATCCGCACGCAGAGCGAGCTCGACGAGGCGCTCCGCCGGATCGCCGGGTACCGCGGGCGTCTCGACCGCGTCGGCGTGCGCGGCGGCGTCCGCTACAACCCCGGCTGGAACCTCACGCTCGATCTCGCGTCGCTCCTCACGGTCTCCGAGATCTGCGCCCGTGCGGCGTCGCTGCGGACGGAGAGCCGCGGCGGGCACACGCGGGAGGACTTCCCGAAGACCGATCCGGAGTGGGGGAGGAAGAACGTCGTTATCCGCAGACACGGCGACCAGCTGCAGGTCACGACCGAGCCGCTCCCCGAGCTGCCGGAGGATCTGCGCGCCATCGTCGGCGAGCAGCCCAAGCCCGCCGAGCATCAGGGGGCGATGGAGTCGACGCAGCCTGCGGGGATGGGGGCAGCGAAGCGATGACGGTCGCCGAGGGATCGAAGGAGGTCACGTTCCGCGTCTGGCGCGGGGAGGAGCGCGGCTCGGGCGGGTTCGTCGACCACCGGATCCCGATCGACCCGGGGATGGTGGTGCTCGACGCGCTGTTCCGCATCCAGGCGACGCAGGCGCCGGACCTCGCGGTGCGCTGGAACTGCAAGGCCGGGAAGTGCGGGTCGTGCAGCGCGGAGATCAATGGGGACCCGCACCTCATGTGCATGACGCGCCTGTCGAGCCTGCCGACCGACGAGCCCGTCACCGTCGCGCCCATGGCCACCTTCCCGCTCGTCCGCGACCTGGTCACGGACGTCTCCTTCAACTACGAGAAGGCGAAGACCATCCCGGCGTTCAAGCCGGCGCCTCCGGGCGCCGACGGCACGCGCCGCATGTACCAGGAGGAGGTCGAGCGCGTCCAGGAGTTCCACAAGTGCATCGAGTGCTTCCTGTGCCAGAACGTCTGCCACGTCATCCGCGACCACGACGAGAACAAGGAGGCGTTCTCCGGGCCGCGCTTCTTCGTGCGCCTCGCCGCGCTCGAGATGCACCCCTTGGACACCAACGAGCGGATCGACCTGATCCGCGCCACGCACGGCCTCGGCTTCTGCAACATCACGAAGTGCTGCACCGAGGTCTGTCCCGAGGACATCCACATCACCGACAACGCGATCATCCCGCTCAAGGAGCGCGCGGTGACGGAGTTCTACGATCCGCTCGCATGGGTCAAGCGCAGGATCT
>DASYUQ010000090.1 GCA_036001065.1 Candidatus Methylomirabilota bacterium | reverse complement strand
CGACAGGAAGACCAGCGTGGTCCCGTCCCGGTTCGTCCCGCGATCCATGACCAGGAGCCCCATCACGCGCGTGTAGAAGTCCTGCATGCGCTCGAGGTCGGTCACGTGGATCCCGAAGTGGCTGAGCACGGCTGCTGACGTGGTCATATTCATTCCTCTGCCTCCTGGCGTTCGCGCGCGATCATTATATTAGGCGGCGCGCACGCGCCTGCCCGCTGCGTCGAAGAGATAGATGCGCCCGGGATCGAAGGTGACACCCAGCGACTCTCCCGCCTGGTAGGGGCTCGACCCCTCCACGATGGCGATGGTGGGGCGCTCGGCCCCGTGCTCGAAGTAGAGCAGCGTGTCCTTCCCCAGGGGCTCGACGAGCTTGACCTTGCAGTGGAAGGTCCCGCTCGGCGCGCCGATCCGGAGATGCTCGGGCCGGATGCCCAGCGTGCAGGGGCTCTCGGGCGCGCCGGCGAGGCCTGGCGGAAGGGCGAGCGTGAAGCCGGGACCCTCGAATGTGGCCCCGCCGTCCGATCGGCGGATCCTTCCCCGGAGCAGGTTCATCGAGGGGCTGCCGAAGAAGTCCGCCACGAAGTAGTCGACGGGATCGTTGTAGATCTCGAGCGGCGTGCCCATCTGCTCGATCCGGCCGTCCCGCATGACCACGATGCGGTCGGCCAGCGTCATGGCCTCCTCCTGGTCGTGGGTGACGAAGACGAATGTCTTCTCGAGCTCCTCGTGCAACCGGTCGATCTCGGCCCGCATCTCGCGGCGCAGCTTGGCGTCCAGGCTGGCCAGGGGCTCGTCGAGCAGGAAGGCGGACGGTTCGGTGATGAGGGTCCGCGCCAGCGCTACCCGCTGGGCCTCGCCGCCCGAGCACTGCGCGGGGAGCTTGTCCAGCAGATGCGCGATCCTGACCGTCTCGGCGACCTCCCGCACGCGGCGCTTGCGCGTCTCGGGATCCATCTTCTTCATGCGGGGACCGAACTCGATGTTCTGGAACACCGTCTTGTGGGGGAAGAGGGCGTGGGTCTGGAACACCATGCCCAGGTTCCGCTGGCCGGGCTCCAGGTCGTTCACCACCCGGCCGTCGATGCGGATCTCGCCCTCGGTCGGCTCCTCGAATCCCGCGATCATGCGCAGCGTGGTCGTCTTGCCGCATCCGGAGGGCCCGACCAGCACCACGAACTCGCCCTCCTCGATCGCCAGGTCGAGCCCCTTGACCGCCTCGATGTCCCGGCCGAAGACCTTCCGCAGCCCCTGGAGCTCGATGCGCGCCACGCCGAGCTACCTCTTCACCATGCCGAAGCTGAAGCCGCGGACCAGGTGCTTGCGGATCAGGCAGCCGATGACGACGAGGGGGATGGTGATGCCCACCGCCAGGGCGGCCTGCCGCCCGTAGACCCGGCCCTCGCTCGAGCCCTCGTACTTGGCGAGCTGCACCGGCAGTGTCACGACCTCCGTCTTGGTCAGGATGAGCGCCAGCAGGTACTCGCTCCAGGTGAGGATGAGGACGAACATGAACGTCGCCACCACGCCCGAGCGGGCCAGGGGGACCGTCACCTCCCAGATCGTCCTCCACCGGCTCGCCCCCAGGATGGCCGCCGCCTGTTCGACCTCGAGGGGGATTTCGTCGATGAAGCTCTTCGTCATCCAGACGGAGTAGGGGAGCGTGATGATGACGTAGACGATCACGAGCCCCGTCACCGAATCCAGCAGGTTGAGGGCGGCGTAGTAGAGGGTGAGCGGCGCCGCCACCACGATGGGCGGGATCATGCGCAGCATCAACAAATTGAACATCCGCGTGTCCGACAGGAGGCGGTAGCGCGAGACGCCGTAGGCGAGCAGCGTCCCCAGGGCCACCGACAGCGCGGTCGCGGTGAGGGCGATCGTCAGGCTGTGCTGAAGCGCCAGCCACGGCTTCTGCATCGACAGGGCCTCCTGGGTCCGATAGACGCGCGAGAGGCCGGTCCATACCGTGAGGTAGTTCTCGAGGGTGGGCGTCTTCGTCCAGTAAACGGGCGGCCAGGCGAACCACTCGTGGTCGGGCTTGAAGGAGGTCGCGACGACCCAGTACATCGGGAAGGCGACGATCAGGAGCCAGACGCCCAGGACGGCAAAGCGGAGCACCGCGTAGAGCCGCCGCCTCGTCGTGCGCTTCACGGCCGCGCCGGCGCCGTGTACAGCGTGTCGAGCACCCGCTTCTCCCGCCGGAGCACCCGGATCGCCAGGAGGACGATGCCGATCATCAGCAGCATGACCAGGTAGGACATCGCCGCGCCCTTCGAAACGTGGAAGTACTGCCAGGTCGTGAGGTAGAGGTAGACGGGAATGGTCTCGGTGGCGGTGCCCGGGCCGCCCTGGAAGAGGGCCCAGGTCTTCGGGAACTCGCCGATCGCCTCCAGGAACCGCAGGGTGAGGGCCAGGAAGATCACCGGGCGCAGCAGCGGCAGCTTCACCTCCAGCAAGATCCGCCACCGGCTCGCTCCCAAGTTCTGGGCCGCCTCATCGAGCTCGCGCGGCAGCGCCGAGAGCCCCGCCATCATGATGATGAAGACGAAGGGGGTCCAGTTCCAGATCTCGAGGAGGATCGTGGTGACGACGGCGATCCGGGGATCGCTCAGCCAGATCACGTTGACGTCGGTCCCGAGGATCGCGCTCAGGATGCCGTTCAGCGGGCCCTTCTGATAGAGCAGCATCTCGAAGGTGTAGGCGATCACGATCGGCACCGTGAGCATGGGCAGGATGAAGACCGCATAGAAGATGCCGTGGCCGCGGAACGGCCGGTACATGAGCAGCGCCAGGCCGAAGCCCGCCACGAAGCAGCCCAGCGTGGAGATGGCGGCGAACGCCAGCGAGCGGGCGATGGACCAGCCGAAGCGGGGATCGGTGAGCACGTCCTGGAACATGTCGAACCAGACGAACTCGGCGTCCCACCAGTTCGTGAGGTAGATCGTCCAGGAGTGCAGGCTGAAGTAGAGCTGGAGGAGGAAGACCGGAGCGAGGAACAGCAGCAGGGCGAAGAAGGGGGTGAGAAGGGTCCACTTGAAGACGGCCCCCGGCCCGCGGCTCCGTGGCAACGGAGGACCCTCCTCTCCCGCTCAGCTCGGAACGTCGAGCTTCGGGAACGCGGCCTTGTAGCTGGCCATCTCCTCCTTGAGCTTGCGCTTGCCGATCTTGGCGACGAGCTTCCGCCACTCCTCCTCGGTCTGGGTGAGGACGTCCTTCGCCTTGAGCTGACCGACGTAGGCTTCGGATAGCGCCTTGCCCAGCGCGTCCTGGAACTCCAGATGGCCGGTCAGGTAGACGGGCGGCGTCGTCACGAAGAGATTCTTCTTGATGGCGGCCAGCCCTTCCTTCGTGTAGCGCTGCTCCACGTCCGGGCTCGCGAAGTGGCCGGCGTGCCAGGGATCGTGGAAGGTCCACGTCGGATGGCTCACGATCTCGATGCTGTTCTTCAACGTGCCCCAGTAGAGCGCCAGGTAGGCCGCCTGGCGCTTCCGCGGGCTGTGGCGATTGATCAGGATGGCGGCCAGCGGCGACGAGATCGAGCGATGCACGAGCTTCCCGGAGAGCTGGGAGCCCGGCACCAGGCCGTAGAGGAACTTTCCCTTGGTCTTCGAGTTCGGGTCGCTCTCGATCTGGCGGCACGTCCCGTCCCAGTACTGGGCCGAGAACATGTGGCCTCCGACGATCTGGGGAATCATCTGGGGCGTGCCCCAGCCCGGCGCCTCGGGATGGGAGACCTTCTTCAAGTTGAGATAGACGTCCACAGCGTACTCGCCGGCCTTGGTATTGAGCGTGGGCTCGAAATCATCGTTGAAGGGGAACCCCCCCGCGCTGTAGAAGTGCATGTACCACCAGGTCACGCCGTTGGCCCGGTTGCGCAGGCTCCCCGAGCCGATGAGCCCCTTGTCCGGCCGGTGGAAGAACTCCAGGACCTGCTGATGCTCCTCCCAGGTCTTGGGCCAGGTGAGGGGCCGGCCGTGTTTGTCGGCGAAGGCCTTTTGCTCCTCGGGGTTCTCGAAGTAGTCCTTCCGGATGTACTGGATGTGGACGTTACCGTCCGTAGGGATGCCGTAGGTCTTTCCCTTGTAGCGCATGAAGCTGGCGAAGTTTGCCACCATGTCGAGCTGGTAGCCCGCCTCCTTGACGTACTCGTCCAGCGGCTCCAGGAGCCCTGCCGAGGCGAGGGAGGGGATCATGTTGGAGTCCACGTGGAAGAAGTCGAACTCGGGCGAGCGCGACAAGGCCTCGGCCATCGCGCGCTGGGGGATCTGGAAGATGCTGATGTCCTGGATGTTCTTGACGCCGATGCCGGTGAGGCCGCGGAACTCGTCCGAGAGACGCTGCATGTTGCGGTAGTAGAGTGACCAGATCATGCCGTTCAGGTCGCCCGCCCCCGTCTTCTTGGCGGCCTTGACGATCCCGTCCTCCTCGGGGCCCGCCTGGGCGGCGCGCGGGTGCCGCAGCACCCAGGGGCCGGTGAAGGCGGCCGCCAGTCCCGCTCGAATGAACGTCCGTCTGGCCAGCCCATGGTCACTCATGAGGCGCTCCTCCTCCGCCGTTGCGGCGCCTGCACCGAAGGGACGAGTGGCACCACCCGACCGATGCCCGTCCGGGGGGTCTAGTTATCCGAGGAAACACCACGCTTGTCAACGAAGGGGAAACTGGATCGAGGGCCCGACGGAGATGGAGGCCGGGAACGGGCGAGGCGCTACCGATCGCTACGCGGCGAGAGTGTGGCTGTGGTGGGGCGCGAGATTTTCGAGGAGACGCTCCCACGTGATCGGCTTGAGCAGGACCGTATCGGCTCCTGCCTGGGTGGCGTATTTCACCACCGACTCGTCGGCGGCGGTGACGACGACCACCCGCGGGCGGAGGCCTGCCTGGTCGAGCACCTGACGGATGAGGAAATCACCCGGGACGTCCGGGAGCTCGAGATCGGTGAGCAACACGTCGAGGCGCCCTTCTTTGGCCATCTCGATCGCCTCGCACCCGCTCCCGGTCGCGAGCACCGCCGCTCCCTCGGACTTGAGCAGGAGCGAAAAGGCGTCGCGAACATGAGGCGCGTCCTCCACGACGAGGATGCGCACACCCTGCAATCGACCCATTTCCGTGTCGTCACTCATCCCAAACGCTCGAGGAAGTTTTCGACGTCAGGAGTTTCCGTGACCGTCGTTCGTTTCAGACAACCCCCGCACCACCAGTGGCTCCGCGCGGCCTGGCCGCGTTCCTTGAGCCGGCGCGCGGCGGGTGTCACCGCGGCCGGTGACATTCCGGTCTCCTCGGCCAGGCAAGCGTCGCAGAAAGGGATGCCGGGATACTTCTTGAGGAAGGCCGCCACTCGGCATCCGCCTTCGGCCTCACCCTTCTGGTCCAGCGAGAAACCCAAAGGTCCTCCTTGCCCTGTGCTTTGGTAGTGCATTTGCACTACCAACTTTACTTTTCAATGATTCCTGTAACTTGCACGACAGCTCCACGAGTGCAGTGTAGAAATTACAGGACTTTATGTCAGTGTGATGACAGGGAGGCAGGGACGGGGCTAGCTCGCCCGCCGGGTGAAGCTCAGGTCCGACCCGGGGCTTCGGTCGGTCTGGAGCGCCCCGAACACCGCTCTCGCCAGGCGCGGTAAGGCCGGGTCGCGGGCGCCCATGATGAGCACGGTGTCGCCCGGTCGCGCCTCGCTCTGGATCCAGCGGAGCGCCGCGGCGTGATCGACGGCGTAGCCGCAGCCCGGGCGCGGCGGCAGATCCTCGGTCAGCATCCGACTCGAGATGTCCCTGGTGACGTTCCCGCCGGCGTAGAAGATCTCGAGGTAACAGAAGCGATCCTGTGATCGGAGCAGCCGCGGCAGCAACTCGCCGAGCTCCGGGCGGAGAAACCTGGCGGGACCGAACCCGTGAGGCTGGAACACCGCGATCAACCGATCGCAGCCCGCCTGCGCGGTGGTCATGGCGGCGCGGATCTTCTGGCCGTTGTGCGCGTAGTCGTCCACGACCCGGATGCCGGCGGCGGTCGTGCCGATGACCTCGAAGCGCCGCGCGACGCCGGGAAAGCGGGGCAGCACCCCCTCCACCGTGGCCGGCGCGATGCCGAGCTCGACCGCCACCAGAGCGGCTGCGGCCGCGTTCTCGAGATTGTGCACTCCCGGTTGGGGAAGCTCGAGCTTGATCTCCGTGCTCCTGAGCCCCAGGACGCCGCTCGCCCGGTGGGGGCCGGCGCCGCCGACGCGCAGGGGCGCGTCGGCGTCCGGCGCGGCCCCGTAGGTGAGCGCGCCGCGGACACGGCCGAGGGGGGCGGCCTCCGCGCAGGCGGCGTTGACCAGCAGCTTCGTACAGTTGCCGGCGAAGGCCGCAAACTGGGCGCGGAGCGCGTCCAGCTCGTCGTGGTCGCGGCTGATGTTGTGAATGAGGCCGACCATCGGGCGGTAGCCGGCCAGCGTCCCGTCGGACTCGCAGGCCTCGACCACCACTGGCCCGTCCGGTGGGCCGGCCAGAAAGCATCCGCCGCTTCCATCGCCGACCAGGGCGGCGCCTCCCAGCACCGTCGCCGGCACCGCCGCCTGGCGCGTGATCCACGCCACCATGCCGGTGATGGTGCTCTTGCCGCTGGTGCCGGCGATGGCGATCCCGGGGTGGCCGGCATTGACGACCTCGGCCAGCAGCGCCGGCCGGGGCACCAGCGCGATGCCCAGCTCGCGCGCGGCGCGCATCTCGGGCGTGTCCGCCTCGACGGCGGCCGAAAAGACGACGCGGTCGATCCCCCGCGTCACGGCCCGGCCGTCCTGGGGCTTCAGCACGATGCCGAGCCGGCGCAGCCCGGCGGCGATGTGCTCGTTCTTGCCCTGGTCGAAGGAGCGGTCGGAGCCCTGGACCTCGTGACCGCGGGCGCGCATCAAAAGGGCCAGAGGATGCATACCGGCGCCAGCGATCCCCGAGAAGTGGTAGCGGGCGGAGCGCATCAGCCCTACGCGCTGCAGCGCGAATGCCAACTGCGCGCCCGCGCGCTGCCGAAGTTTCTCGCGCAGTTACGCCGGCGCGGACGCCGGGGCTCTGACGGTTTCGGGTCGCGCCGGCAGACGCGTGTTGACGTGATGACACGCCAGGGGCGAGTGAGCGGGCTGGCCCAGCCTGCTACAATGACGGCGGCATGAAGAGCATCGGCGACGGCCTCTCCCCCGGCGCGGCCGATCTCCAGTCGGCCCTCGGCGCAGACGCCAAGAGCTTCCCGTTCCGGTGCGAGCTGAGCCTGGCGCCGCTGGTCGCCTTCTGGACGAAGCCCTCCGGCGACGACCGATCGACCAGAGGGACGATCGCGCGGATCGTCGCCGACGAGGTTCAAAAGGCCCCCGAGCTGCTTCGCACGATCGAGGACGCCTCCTTCTTCGAGCGCCATCGGGACCTCGTGGACGTCCTCATGGCTGCCGTCTTTCCGCCGGCGTTCTGGAAGCAGGAGTACGGGGCCGCCATGATCCCCTTCCAGCTGCGCGGCTTCTACGCGACGCCGCCCCTCAAGCAGCTGTTCATGTCCGAGGACGGCGCGCTCCAGGGACGCGTGAACCTCGAGGAGCACATGGTGGGCGCCATGCGCCGGGCCTACGCCCATGCGCTGATCCTGCGCCGCGTCTACGGGATCGATATCGACGTCGACTACCCGCTCATCATCACGGTCGCCGACCCGGAGACCCGGCTCGAGCGCCACTTTCGGATGCTGTTCGACTGGCAGTTCGTGGACGTGGAGTCGGTCGGAACCGTCCCCGCGCTGAGTGAGCGGTGCCTGCAGCGCCTGCACGCCAATATCCTTGATGCCGAGCTGCTCGGCGAGGCGCTGCCCGCCGACCGCTTCCTGTTCCGCGGCGTGACGATCTTCCGGGCCCTGGAGGTCACCGATCAGGAGGTGCTCTCGGCGCTCAAGCACGACCTCATCGATCGCGATTCGATCGTCTCCGACGCCAAGTTCCTCGGGCTGCAGGCGAAGATGCAGACGCTCTTCCGTCGTCCCGATCTTCGCTTCGGGCTGGCCGCGCTCGACGGCGAGCGCGTGCTCATCCTCAACAGCGGCGTCCGTCACGAGCACGCCTGCATCTTCGCCGATTCCATCCATCACAATATGTCGGAGTTCGCCGGCTCCATCTACCAGCGCGCAGTTCTCCAGGGCGAGCCCCTGATCGTGGCCGACCTCGCCGCGCTGTCCGATCGGACGCCCATCGAGGACCAGCTCGTCCAGAGCGGCGCCCGCAGCATGATCGTCGCGCCGCTCCGCTATCAGGACCGGGTCATCGGCACCTTCGGTCTGGCCTCCCCGCATCCCCGCGACCTCGACGCCACGCTGCTGCCGAAGCTGCACGACGTGCTGCCGCTCTTCTCGATGGCGGTGCAGCGGAGCATGGAGGAGCTGAACGCCCGCATCCAGACCCAGATCAAGGAGAAGTTCACGGCGATCCACCCGGTGGTGGAGTGGCGCTTCCGCAAGGCCGTGCTCGACGGCCTCGAGCACCACGGGGACGGTGCCGGCTTCGAGCTGGAGCCGATCGTCTTCGAGAACGTGTACCCGCTCTACGCGCTCTCGGACATCCGCGGCTCCTCGACCCAGCGGGCCCTGGCCATCCGACACGACCTCCTGGCTCAGCTCCAGCTGGCCAAGGACGTGGTCCAGGCGGCGCACCAGGCCCGGCGGCTGCCCGTGCTGGACGAGCTCCTCTACCGGATCGACACACACGTCGTCCAGATCGAAACCGGCCTCGCGTCGGGCGGCGAGGTGGGCGTCATCTCGTTCCTGAGATCGGATGTCGAGCGCCTGTTCGATCGCCTCCAGGAGTTCGGGCCCGGCGTGCGGGCCCGGATCGAGGCCTACCGGGTGGCCCTCGACCCGCGGCTGCGGACCGTCTATCGCCAGCGTCGCGTGTTCGAGGAGAGCGTCACCCGCGTCGCCGAGACGATCTCGTCATACCTGGACCTGGAGGAACAGGCCGCCCAGGGGATGTTCCCGCACTACTTCGAGAAGCAGAAGACGGACGGGGTCGATCACCAGATCTACGTCGGCGCCGCGCTGGTGGAGGACGGCCGGTTCGATCCCTTGTATCTGAAGAATCTCCGGCTCTGGCAGCTCATGGTCGTGTGCGGGATCGCCGCGCGGGCGGACCAGCTCACGAAGAGCCTGCCGGTGCCGCTGCAGACGACGCACCTGATCCTCGTCCAGCACGCCCCCCTCTCGATCCGGTTCCGTTTCGACGAGAAGCGCTTTGACGTGGACGGCGCCTACGACATCCGTTACGAGATCGTCAAGAAGCGGATCGACAAGGCGGTGGTCAAGGGCGCGACCGAGCGCGTGACCCAGCCCGGCCAGATCGCGATCGTCTACGCTCAGCCCGGGGAGGCGCTCGAGTATCGGGGCTACATCGAGTACCTCCAGCACCTTGGCTACCTGAGCGGCGAGGTGGAGGACCTGGAGCTCGAGGAGCTCCAGGGCGTCCACGGCCTGCGCGCGCTACGGGTCACCGTGGCGCTCAGCGAGCCCCAGACGGAGCGGCCGCTGGCGGCCAGCGCGCTCCCCGCGGCGTCCGGCGCGGGTCGCTAGGAGATCGGCGCTACTTCTCCGCGGTCCGGATGGCCGCCGGGCCGCCGTTCACCTTGATGCGCGCCGTCTGGCGCAGGGCGCTGCCGTTCCAGTCGAAGACCCAGACCTCCTTCTCCACCATGTTGCCGACCAGGATCGTGCGGCCGTCGGGAGAGAAGGCGGCGCCCTGCGACCAGTGGCCGATGGGCGCCTCGGCGACCTTGCTGAGCGAGGTGCCGCTCACGCGGAGGAGCACCAGCTTGCCGTTGTCGTTGTAGAACGGCGACTCCTTGGCCTTGTTGCTGCCGTTCATGACCACCACGGCGACGACGGAACTGTCGGGCGAGACCTTGATGCCCTCGGGCGTCTGGCCCACCGTCACCGTCTCCACCACCCGCGGCGGCTTGGCCCGGAGGTCGATCAGGCTGATGGTGTCCGCGTCACCGCCGCCCCGGCCGATGTTGGCCACCGCGGCGAAGGCGCCGTTGGAGGCGATGTCGATGCCGTAGGGCCGGATGCCGGCGTGCATGTCGCGCTTGGTGTACTCGACCTTGGTGCCGTCGATCGACAGCACGGAGATCTTGTCGTCACCGTCGCGGCTCACCAGCGCCAGCTTGCCATCGGGCGAGATGGTCACGTGGCTCACGCCGGCCTTCGCGTCGCCGATCTCGATCTTGCCGGCCGGGGTCACCGTCTTACCCTGGATGATGAAGACCGATACCGTCCCCTCAGCCCGGTTGGCCACCAGCGCCAGCGTGCCCTGGCGGTTGATGCTGAGGCCAGCCGCGGCCTTGCCGGCCTCCAGGGTGGCGATGACCCGGGGCGGCGAAGCCTTGAGGTCGATGACCGACAGGCGGTTGTCGGGCGCCTGCTTGGTGGGATCCGCGGGGTCGACTTTCGAGGCCGACGTCACCAGAGCCAGGCCCTCATCGGGCGTGATGGCCACGCTGACCGGCGGCCCCACCACACTGGCTGGCGCCTGGACCTCGGCGACGACCCGCGGCGGGCTGGCCTTGAGGTCGATGATGGCCACCGTGTCGGGCGGCGGATTCGGCACGACCTTGTTGGTGCCGTTGACGTTGACGACCTTGTTGTCGTTGGCCGAGACCGCGATCTGGGCGTCCGCCATCGAGGCGAGCGTGAGGACCGCGAGGACCAGGGCGAGGGCGACGCACCGCTGGGCGTTCATCGTGGTTTCCTCCTCATCGGGCTCAGAGGTAGATCCCCTTCATCTGGGGCTCGGGGTAGCGCGTGCCGGAGGCGGCGCCGGGGGGAACGGCGGCCGAGATCCGCTCGACGTCGCGCGCGTCCAGCCGCACGTCCAGCGCGCCGAGGTTTTCGTCCACGCGGCTCTTTCGCTTGGTGCCGGGGATGGGAACGATGTCCCGGCCCTGGGCCAGGAGCCATGCCAGCACGAGCTGCGCCGGCGTGCACCCCTTGTCCTTGGCGATCTGCTCGAGGCGGTGCACCAGCTCCAGGTTGTGGAAGAAGTTCGTGTCCTGAAAGCGGGGGTGCTCGCGGCGCCGGTCACCTTCCGGCAGGTCGCTGGGGTTCTGAATCTGCCCCGTGAGGAATCCGCGTCCGAGCGGCGAGTAGGCGACGAAACCGATGCCGAGCTCGCGGCAGGTCGCCAGCGTCTCCTCGGCCTGGGTGCGATAGAGGAGCGAGTACTCGCTCTGGACCGCGGCCAGGGGGTGAACGGCGTGGGCTCGACGGATGGTCTCCGGCTTCGCCTCGCAAAGCCCGAGGTAACGCACCTTGCCCCGCTCGATCAGCCGCGCCATCCCGCCCACCGTGTCTTCGATGGGCACGCTCCGGTCCACGCGGTGCTGGAAATAGACGTCGATCACCTCCACGCCGAGCCGCTTCAAACTCGCATCGCAGGCCTGCTCGACGTACTCGGGCCGCCCGTTGACGAGGTTGCCGCCCCCGGCGGGGTTCTTCACCTGACCGAACTTGGTGACCAGCACCACCTGGTCGCGCCGGCCCCGGATCGCCCGCCCCAGCAGCTCCTCGTTCTGGCCCCAGCCATACATATCGGAGGAGTCGAGGAAGTTGATGTCCCGATCCAGGGCGTGGTGGATGACGGCGATGGATTCCGCGTCGTCGCCCTTGCCGTACACGCCTGACATCGACATCAGGCCGAGCCCGATGGCCGATACCTCCAGCCTGCTCTTTCCCAGCGTCCGCTGCTGCATACGGTTCCCCCTTTTCGACACTGCGGCGGATTCTACTATGTCAGCCGACCTGCGCCAGACCATGAAGCGGGCCGGCGGCGCCGATCAGCCGGACCTCGACTTCCTCGAGGAGGTGGACCGGCCCGCCGTCTGATCCGGTGGTCGCGTCAGCTCTTGACCGCGTCCTCCAGCCCCAGCTCCGCCAGCTTGGCGGCCGTCGGCCGGCCCGTCTCCGGGTCCCAGCCGGCCATCGCGTAGTAGGTCCGGCGGGCCGAGAGGAACTCGTCGCGGTCGATCGACTGGCCCTGGAGCGGGCCGTTGCCGATGCCCTCGTGCATCCGCTGGGGCAGGACGTCGTCGTCGGGCGTGAAGCCCTCGCGGTCGTTGAACAGGCGCGCCAGCGTGTTGTTGCGCTCGCCGACCTTCATGAGCTCGTAGAGACTCATGTTCCAGCCGGTCACCGCGTTGATGTAGCTGACCATCGGCTCCAGCTCGAGGCCGTTGAGGGGCGTGCCGACGAAGTCGCACATACCGACGGAGTTGTAGCTCGACCAGACCTTCTGGGTCTCGAAGAAGGCCCGCACCTTCTTGGCGTCGAGGACGAGCGGGTCGAGCGGCTCGATGAGCCCCAGCACCCCCATCGGGTGGCCCTGGGCGTGGAACCCGGCGTAGAGCGGATCGTGCGGCGCCTCCATGTGGTCCGCGCCGGTCGGGGAGAGCGCGTAGGCCAGCGAGAGCCCCTTCTTGCCCCGCGGATCGTGCATGGGCAGCTCCTGCCCCTTGACGTGGAGCGCGAACCGCTGGGCCCCGGAGCCGAGCTCGGCGGCCGCGCGCTTGACGCCCTCGCCCAGCAGCCGGCCGATGCCCTCCCGCTTGCCGATCAGGTGCACGATCTGGACGACGGCGTCGGCGTTGCCCCAGGTGAGCTCGATTCCGCCCGTCATCTCCTTGGTGATGATGCCGTGCTCGTAGCACTCCATGGCAAAGGCGATGACGGCGCCGGTGGAGATCGAGTCGAGCACGTACTGGGCGTAGAGCTGGTTGACGAGGGCCAGCGCGTTGAGGTCGCTCACGCCGCAGAGCGAGCCGGAGGCGGCGAGCGTCTCGTACTCCGGACCCCCGTACTTCGGCGTCACCCCCAGGTCTTTGACCTCCACCTCGCGCTTGCAGGCGACGGCGCAGGCGTAGCAGGTGCCGCGGTTGACCAGGATGGTATCGCGCATCGTCTGGCCGCTGATCGCGCGGGCGTGCTCGAAGGAGCCGTCGCGGAAGTTGCGGGTCGGCAGGATGCCGGAGGCCTCCAGGGCCATCACGGCGCTGGACGACCCGAGCTGGTGAAAGCGGTCCTTGGCACGATCGTAGTGCTCCTTGAACCACACGAGCTGGCCCTTGGCCTTCTCCTTGTCCGTCGCGATCGGTGGCTTCGAGCCGCGGACCACCACGGCCTTGAGGTTCTTGGCGCCCATCACGGCCCCCAGACCGCCCCGGCCGTGGAAGTGCTTGAGCTGGTTCACGATGGCGGCGAAGCGCACGCCCCGCTCGCCGGCGATCCCGGTCTGGAGCACGCGGATGCGCTTGTCGCCCAGCTCCAGCTCGAGGCCGTCCTGCACCTCGCCGGAGAGCTTGCCCCAGTAGGGCCGCGCGTCCCGGAACTCGACCTGCCCGTCCTTGATCCAGAGATAGACGGGCTCCTCCGCCCGCCCGCGGATGACGACGCCGTCCCAGCCGGCCGCCCGCAGCTCCGGGCCCCACCAGCCGCCGGCCTCGGATTCGCCGTACCCGCCGGTCAGCGGCGATTTCGCCGCCGCCGTGTAGCGGTTGGTGCCGGAGAGCGAGAGCCCGTTGATGACGCTGGTCGTGAAGACCAGGACGTTGTCGGGCCCCAGCGGGTCGACGCCGGGCCGCATCTCGCGCAGCAGGAGCCAGGCGGCCAGCGCGCCACCGCCCAGGTACTTGCGCATGACCGTCTCCGGGATCTCCTCGACCCGGGTCTGCCGCGTGGTGAGGTCGACGTGCAGGAGCTTGCCGGTGATGCCCGACGCCATGATGTGCCCTCCTCGAAGTCTGCTGACCTCCGGACGCTCAAATCCTAATCTGCCGCGCGGCGCGCTTCAGGACTTTTTTCTGGGAGCTGGCGGCGCCCCGGCCTACGCCGCCTGGGCGACGAGCCTGAGGTCCTCCACCAGCATCCGGTAGAGCTGTGCCTGCGCCGCCTCGTCTTCGCCTCTGAGCACGGCGGAGGGATGCAGCGTGGCCATCGTCTTCGGCGCCCAGCGGGTGGCGGTGAAGCGCCCGTGCTCCTTCATCAGCCGGAAGTCGGGCCCGAGGAGCGCGCGAGCGGCGGTGGCGCCCAGGCCGACCACGATCTCGGGCTTGATGACTCCCAGCTCGGCCTCGAGCCAGGGCCGGCAGGCGGCGATCTCGGACAGACGCGGCGTCTGATGGATGCGGCGCTTGCCCCGTTGGACGAACTTGAAGTGCTTCACCGCGTTGGTTACGTAGAGCCGCTCGCGCGGAAGGCCGACCTCCTCGAGCGCGCGGTCGAGCACCTCGCCGGCCGGACCCACGAACGGCGCGCCCTGGAGATCTTCCTGGTCGCCGGGTTGCTCGCCCACCAGCGCGATGCGGGCGTCGGCGGGGCCCCGGCCGAAGACCGTCTGGGTGGCGAGGCGGTACAAGTCGCACCCGGTGCAACGCGTGGCGGCTTGGCCGACCTCGGCGAGACTCGCGCTGGCGGGCACGAAGGGCGCCGCGCCGGGGCCGGCCTCCTCGACACGCTGCATCTCCTCGAGCTCCTCGCGATACGCCGCGCGGCGCGCCTGACCGGCCAGGGCGAAGAGCCGCCGGACCTGGCCATCGCTCCCGCTCTTCAGGAGATCGCGGTTCTCGTGGACCAGGCGCCAGAGGATCTCGTAGAGCAGACGCCACCGAGCGGGATCGCGGTGGCCGGCGACCTGGCGCGCCAGGTCGAGGAACTGGCGGGGAACACGGGCGACCGCGGGCGAGAACGCGCCGGGCCCCGTCCCTGACACCAGACCCGGGGCGGCCTCACGCCATTCCACCTCGGCCGGCGGCACGCCCTCGCGCAGCAGCGCGCGGGCCGCCCCCTGCCAGGCCTCGAACGTGGGCTCGATCTCGACCTCTCTCACCGCGCCCTCCAGCGCCGTAGCATAACCCGACGCGGCCGGCACTTTCGCTTACACTCCCCCTACCAGGCGAGCGCGGGGGGCAGAGATGGACACGCGGGATCTCGGGTTCACGCCCATGACGACCCAGGCGCAGACCCTCTACGGGCTCCTCGTCGCGCGCGGCCACGGCGAGGTGGACACCAGCGGAATCTTCAAGCTCTACGACGATCGCCCGGTCTGACGCCTCGAAGATCGCGTCGTAGCGCGCGCAGAAGCTGTCCGCGGCGCTAGGGCACCAGGAACTGCTCGCGCCAGCCGCGGCCGCTGCGCGTGTAGAGGTGCCGATCGTGCAGGCGGTCGGGGGAGCCGTGCCAGGCTTCGATGCGGTGGGGCACGAGATAGACGCCGCGGAACACCTCGGGCCGGGGCACGGACTCGGGCGTCGGGTACTGCCGGCGGAGCGCCTCGATCCCGCGACGGAACTCCTCGGGCGAGGCCACGACGCTGCTCTGGGGATGGACCGTGCCGTAGTAGAGATCGAGCAGGCGCGACTCGTGGACCTTCTGCCCCCAGTACCGCTCGACCAGCGGCTCGGGCATCGGCGCCAGCGCGCCCCGCGCGCGGTACTGACGGCGGATGCTGGTCCAGAGCAACAGGCACTCGTAACGGCCGGTCTGCAGGGGACGCCACTTCGGGCTCGTGGCGCTCACCAGCAGCCCGAGACCCTTGGGTCCGACGTCGCGGAGGACCAGCGCGCGGGCGCCGGGCGCGCCCGACCCATCAGAGGTGGCGAGGATGCAGACATCGACGAGCGGATCGCCCGCCGCGCGGGCGCGCTCCCGCTCGCCGGCGATTTCGGCGATGGGGTCGGGGGCGCTCACGGAGCGGGGGGCGTCACCTCCAGGATCTGCACGTCGAAGTGGAGCGTCTTGCCGGCCAGCGGATGCCGGGGCTGAGCGCGTCGGGCGGGACCGTGCCCCTGGGAACTGCGACCACCGCAGTGGGATCGACCGACCCGTAGCCCTCCTCCGGAGGGACCGTGACCTGCTTGCCGTCGCCGGCCCGGAGGGCCGCCGAGCGCCTCCTCCAGCGCGGGGAGGATCTGGTTGTCGCCGTGCGTATACGTGATCGGCTCCTGTCCTGCTTCGTCCTTCAGCGTGTACTCGAGCCGAACGGTCGAGCCGTTCTCGATGACGGGGCCCATCGGCCTGGCGCCTCCGGCTGCTTCCGCCTGGTGCGCGCGTCTCAGAATGCGGAAGAGCAGCCGAGACACGGGCTGGTGGATCGCGGTTCCCCAATGAGCCGGCGGTCGCCCCAGACATTCGTACTATACGTGAGGGGATTGGTCTGGGCTAGACTCGCCGCACGATGGTGTCGACGGACGCGACGGTCCGATCGTGGATCGAGGTCGCTCGACGCGTCGTGGCGCTGACGGGCGCCGGGATCTCCACCGACTCGGGCATTCCGGACTTCCGGGGGCCGCAAGGCGCGTGGACCAGGAACCCCGGCGCCGAGAAGATGGCGACGCTCCAGCACTACCTGGCCGATCCGGAGGTGCGCCGGCGCGCCTGGCGTAACCGGCTCCAGTCGCCCGCCTGGCGAGCCCGGCCCAACGCCGGCCACCGCGCCCTCGTCGTCCTCGAGCGCCGCGGCCAGCTCGATGCGCTGATCACCCAAAACGTGGACGGGCTGCACCAGATGGCCGGCTCGTCGCCCCCGCGCGTGATCGAGATCCACGGCACGATGCGCGAGGTGACGTGCCTGGCCTGCGCCGAGCGGGCGCCCACGGAACGGGTGCTCGAGCGCGTCCGCGCCGGCGAAGAGGACCCGCCGTGCCGGACGTGCGGCGGCATCCTCAAGACGGCAACGATCTCGTTCGGTCAGCCGCTGGTGCCGGAGGACCTGGCCCGCGCCGAGGCCGCCGCCCGGCAGTGCGACCTCCTGCTGGCGGTCGGCACCAAGCTCTCGGTCTGGCCAATCGCCGGCGTCGTGCCCCTGGCCAAGGAGGCGGGGGCGCGCGTGGTGATCGTGAACGCCGAGCCCACCGAGATGGATCAGCTCGCCGACGCCGTGCTCCGTGGCTCGATCAGCGCGCTGCTGCCGCCCCTCGTCGGCGCCGAGCCCTGACTCGCTGCCCTTCGGGGCCTGTCGGTGGCCACTGCCCGCCCTTTCGAGCGCCTGCTCCGCCGGCGTTCGAGCGCGGGCTTCGCCCGCGCAATCACACTGGGGAGGTTCAGAGGGGGCCGTGAGGCCCCCTCTGACTATGGATCTCGGAGGGGGCCGTCGCGCCCTGTGGGCGCGCCTGTGGAGTCGCCCCCTCCGACGTAAGCTACCCCAGGTGCTTGCGCAGGAAGTCCACCGTGCGCTCGCGCGCCAGCCGGGCGCTGGGCTCGTGGTAGCTCGCCCGCTCGTCGCAGTTGAAGCCGTGCCCGGCGGGGTAGATGTGCATCGGGACCGTCGGCTGGGCGGTCCGGATGCGGTCCCAGTGCTCGTGGGGGATCGACTGGTCGGTCTCGCCGAAGTGGAGCAGCACCGGGCAGCGCGGCCGCTCGGAGGCGAAGTCGGCGACGGCGCCTCCGTAGTACCCCACTGCCGCCGCCGGCCCGTCGACGCGCGTCGCCGCCAGCCAGGCCACCGAGCCGCCCATGCAGTAGCCGACCACGCCGATCTTGAGCTTGTCGGCCTGGAGCGCCCGCACGCCGGCCCGGAGGTCCGCCACCATCGCGTCCCAGCCGATCTTCCCGCGGATCGCGCGTCCCCGCTCGATGTCGGCCTGCTGGTAGCCCATGGACACGTTGGGCTCGACGCGATCGAAGAGCGCCGGCGCCAGCGCCACGTACCCGTCGGCGGCGAAGCCGTCGCACACCTTCTTGATGTGGGAGTTGACGCCGAAGATCTCCTGGACGATCACGAGCCCGCCCCTCGGCTTGCCGGTCGGGGTGGCGCGATAAGCGGAGAGCTTGTGGCCGTCTTCAGCCGTGAGCGCTACGGTCTGGCCCATCGTCGTTCTCCTTTCGCTGCTGCGCCTGGAGCGGCCGGCCGTCTATCGCGGTCGGTCCCTCTCCGGCGACCGTGGTCCGATGCATCACACGACGGTACTTGGATTCATCCCAGGGGCGTCCCCGATGCAGGACGCACCGATTGTCCCACATCACGAGATCGGTGACGCGCCACGAGTGGCGATAGACGAACTGGGGCTGGGTCGCGTACTCGAGCAGCGCCCCTAGTGCCGTTCCAACTATTCGCGCCTAGGAAGGCACCGTGTACGTCGTTCGTGGACAGATTTAGTATCAACAAGTTGGAACGGCACTAGGAGCTTCCGCCCCTCGTCCACCGGCCAGCCGAGGATGTGCGAGGCGGGGGAGCCCAGAAAGAGCGACCGGCGCCGCGTCACCGGATGCGTCCGGACCAGCGTCTGCTGGACGGGCGGGAGCGCCGCCGCTTCCACCTCGCTGAACCGGTAGCCGATGAGGCTCCGCGAGTACACGATGCTGTGCTCGACGACGAGGCCTTGGAGGCGGTCCTTCCTGTCCTCGGGCAGGGCGTCCCAGGTGACCTTACCCCGCCGCACCAGATCGGCGAGGCCCAGCGCGTCGTACCGCTCGTACTCGGCGAAGCCGCCCATTCAGTAGCCCTTCCGCTTGTCGATGACCGCCACCAGGGGTTGGCCGGCGCGCAGCCGGCGGAGGTTTTCGCAGAGCGTGTCGATGGCGCGCCCGGCGCGCCGGGGCGAGCCGCCGGCGGTGTGCGGCGTCACGATCACGCGCGGATGGGTCCAGAGCGGATGGCCGGCCGGCAGCGGCTCGGGATCGGTGACGTCCAGCCCGGCGGCCCAGATCAACCCCTCCTCCAGCGCCCGGAGCAGGTCGTCGCCGTAGACGATCGCGCCCCGGGTCACGTTGATGAGGACCGCGGAGGGGCGCATCCGGCGGAAGAGATCGCGCGTGAAGAGGTGATGGGTCGCCTTGGTCAGCGGCAACCCGATGACGACGACGTCGGAGGCCCCCAGCAGGTCGTGCAGCCGGTCGGGCTTCCAGATCGCCTCCACGCCCGGCTCGGGCGGCACGTCCTCGATGTCCACCGCCAGCACGCGCATCCCGAAGCCGAGGGCGCGGCGCGCCACCTCCCGGCCGGTCCCGCCGAAGCCGACGATCCCCATCGTCTGCTCGAACAGCTCACGCTGCTCCCGGCGGATCGACTCGCGCAGGCCATAGTCGGGCCGGCGCATCGCCGTATGGAGACCTCGAGTGAGCGCCAACAGCAGGGCGAAGGCGTGCTCGGCCAGGTGGATACCGACCTGGCCCTTCTCGCTGGCCAGGATGACGTCGCTCTCGATCAGCTCGGGCGTGAGGATGGCGTCCACTCCGGCGCCGATGGACTGGTAGTAGCGCAGGCGCTTGGCGCGGGTGAAGATCTCCGCCGACACGCGCCCGAACAGCACGTCGGCGTCGACGATCTCCGCGCGCTGCTGATCGGCATCCTTCGCCTCGACCAGGCGGGCGCCGGGGCCGGCGGCCTCCAGGATCCGCGCCCGGTCTCCAGCCTCGAGTGACGGCACGATCATGAGGGGCGTATAGAGGATCTTCATGGACGCAGCTCCGGGATGACCCACAGCGGCTCGCGCCCGGCGGCCACCCGCTCGATGTTGTCGAAGGAGTTGCGGAAGGCCTTGCTCCAGTTCTCCCAGGTGGGGCCGGCCATGTGGGGGGTGAGGATGACGTTGTCGAGGGCGAACAGCGGGTGCTGGGGGGCCGGCGGCTCCTCCACCATCACGTCCAGCCCGGCGCCGGCGATCAGCCCGCTGGTCAGCGCCTTCTCGAGCGCCACCTCGTCCACCACCGGGCCCCGGCAGGTGTTGATCAGGACCGCGCTCGGCTTCATGAGGGCGAGCTGGCGCGCGCCCAGCATGTTGCGCGTGCTCTCGTTCAGCGGCACGTGCAGCGTGACCACGTCGGAAGTGCGGAGGAGCTCCTCGAAGAGGACGAAGCGGACTCCCAGCGCGTCCTCCTGGTCCTCGCTGAGCCTCACGATGTCGTAGTAGCGGACCTGCGTGTCGAACGCCCGCACTCGCCGCGCCACCTTCTTGCCGATGGTGCCGAGCCCCACGATGCCCACGGTCTTGCTGGCCAGCTCGTAGAGACGGTGCTCGTCGAAGCCGCCCATTCGCCAGTTGCCGGCGACGACGTTGCGGTGGAGCCAGGGGAGCCGCTTGAGCACCGCCAGCATCAGCATCACGGTGTGCTCGGCCACGGCCACCGAGTTGGAGCCGCCGTTGTTGGCGATGGGCACGCCGGCCTTGCGGGCGGCTTCGATGTCGATGCGGTCGTAGCCGGCGCTGATGAGCTGGACCAGCCGGAGCGCGGGCGCGGCGCGGAAGAACTCATCGTCCATGCCACCCCGGGCGAACCCCATCCAGTACGCGGCGTCCTTCATCTCGCCGAGGAAGGCCGGCGATCTCCGGTCGAGGACTTCCAGCTCATAGCCCGGGGGCAGCATGGCGCGGGCGATGTCCATGACGGCGGCGGGGAGCGGGGGAGAGAAGACGATCTTGGTCACGGCGGTCTCCTTGGCTCGGGAATCGCGAGGACGCGCGGCGTTCCTCGTATGGGGCGAAAGCATAGGCGCGCGAGCGGCCGCCCGTCTACTGGTATAGTCGAGGCGGCATGGCGGCCGACCGCATCCTCGAGGGGCTCAACGAGGCGCAGCGCGAGGCCGTCAGCCACGACGCCGGCCCGCTCCTGATCGTCGCCGGCGCCGGCACCGGGAAGACCACCGTCATCACCCGGCGCATCGCCCACCTGATCGCCCAGCGCCGGGCCCGGCCCGAAGAGATCCTCGCCCTGACCTTCACCGACAAGGCCGCGGCGGAGATGGAGGAGCGCGTCGACACCCTGGTGCCCTACGGCTACGCCGACGTCGAGATCGCGACCTTCCACGCCTTCGGCGACCGCATCCTGCGCGAGCACGCGCTGGAGATCGGGCTCACCCCCGATTTCCGGGTTTTCAATCGCGCCGAGCAGGTGATCTTCCTTCGGGACCGGCTCTTCGAGCTGCCCCTCGACCACTACCGTCCACTCGGCGACCCGACGAGGCACCTGCAGGCGCTCATCACGCTCATCAGCCGCTGCAAGGACGAGGATGTCGCGCCCGAAGAGTACGGGGCCTATGCCGAGCGGCTGGCCCGCGAGGCCACGCTGGCCCCCGACTACGAGGAGGCGCGCCAGCGCGCCGCCCAGCAAGCCGAGCTGGCGGCGACCTACGCCAAGTACCGGGAGCTGACGGCCCGCGAGGGCGTCGTCGACTTCGGCGACCAGATCGTGCTCGTGCTCCGCCTCCTCCGCGCGCGCCCCTACGTGCTGGGCGCCTACCAGCGCCGCTTCAAGTACATCCTGGTGGACGAGTTCCAGGACACGAACTACGCGCAGTTCGAGCTCGTGAAGCTGCTGGCGGCGCGTCACGCCAACGTGGCGGTCGTCGCTGATGACGATCAATGCCTGCCGTCCGGCACACTGGTGGAGACCGCGACCGGTCCTCGCCCGATCGAATCATTTAAGCCCGGTGATGCAGTCCTCACAGCAGCGGGGAAAGGCTTCCTAGGAACAAGCGTTGTCACACGCGTGTTCAGGCAGAGAAAGCACACGCGCCTTTTGACATTCGAGACCGAGTCGGGGCGCCGGCTCACTGTGACCGATAACCACAAGATGTTCTGTTATGTGCCGAGGCGAGGGCCGTCAGACGAGCTTACCTACGTTTACCTAATGGAGCGGCGGGATCTCGGTTGGCGTATCGGCGTTACGAATGATTTGGCGGTCCGGCTCCGCTTGGAAGCTGGAGCGGATCGGATCGTTGGCCTTCGCGCGTTTCGCTCGGAGGCTGAGGCTCGCTACCATGAGGTGCTGTGGTCGCTGAAATACTCGATTCCCACGTTGCCGTTCATGCCTCGCAGTGACGTGATGATTGTTGGCAACTACCTCGAGGGACTCTTCCGCCAGCTCGAAACGAGAAAGAACGCCGAAATGCTGGCCGTCGAGCTGGGTATCGATCTGAACGCACACCACTTCGCCCTAGGCGGAGTGCATCGCGGCGGGCAATCGCGCGTCAAGGTTGTTCTTACGATGTGCTGGCGCCGGTACGCACCTAAGAAGGGGGCGAGGCTCCTCAAGGCACCCCAGATTCTCCACGGAGTCAGCGTGGAGACTTCGGCGCCAGGTGTAATCGAACGCCTGCGCGCTGCCGGGCTCTCACTTCGCAAGGCGAAGCGTGGATGGCGCCATCGGGCCACAAGCACCTCGCTGCGTGAGGTCGGTATTCGGGCCGAGCTCCTCTGCGAACTGACCGGCGGCATTCTCGAGGTTTGCTTTGATGTTGGACGGGGCCCGGTGAAGTCCAAGGGGGCGCTCGTCATGCCAGCCGGGAACGTGCTGCCCGGACACTACGTGCCCGTTGTCAGGGACAATCGAGTCGTGTACGAGCGGGTGGTCGACGTTTCCGAGAGAGTCCAAATGCAGGACGTCTATGATCTCGAGATAGACCGCACGCACAACTTCGTGGCCGAGGGGATTGTAGTCCACAACTCGATCTACAAGTTCCGGGGCGCCGCCATCTCCAATGTGCTGGGCTTCCTCGAGGCCTATCCTGAAGCCGCCCAGATCGTCCTGACCGACAATTACCGGTCGACGCAGGAGATCCTGGACGCCGCCTACCGGCTCATCCAGTACAACAACCCCGACCGACTGGAGGTCCGCAGCGGAATCAGCAAGCAGCTCACGGCGCGGGCGGGAGCCGGCCGGTCGCCCGCCCACCTGCACTACGAGACGGCGAGCCAGGAGGCGGACGCCGTCGCCCAGATGATCCGCGAGCGGGTCGAAGAGGGAGTATGGCGCTACGACGATGTGGCGGTCCTGGTGCGCTCGAACGGGGACGCCGACCAGTTCCTCCGCTCCCTGAACCTCCGCGGCATTCCGTGGACCTTCTCCGGGAACGCCGGACTCTATGGTCGTCCGGAGATCCGGCTGCTCATCGCCTTTCTGCGCGCGGTTGTGCACGTGGACGAGTCGGTGAGCCTGCACTATCTGGCATCGTCCGAGCTCTACCAGGTGCCGATCGTCGATCTCACCCGCTGCTCGACCTACGCCGATCGCAAGCACGTCTCGCTGTTCGACGTCCTCCGACGGGTCGACAAGATCGCCGAGTTGCGCGACGAGGTCAGCGAGGAGGGGCACGCGGCCGTCGGTCATCTCGTGGCGCATCTCGCCCGCTACATGGAGCTGGGACGGGAGGTCCCGACGGGCGAGGTGCTGTACCAGTTCCTGAAGGACTGTGGCTGGCTGGGACGGATGTACCGGGCGGAGACGGCGCGGGACATCGCGGAAACGAACAACATCGCGAAGTTCTTCGATCGGATCCGGTCGGCGTCCAAGGCGCTCCGCTACGACAATGTGCGGGAGTTCGTCAAGCACCTCGACGCGCTGATCGACGCTGGAGAGGATCCGGCCGTGGCTGAAGCGGACGTCGAAACCCCGGCCGTGCACGTGCTCACCGTCCACAAGGCCAAGGGCCTCGAGTTCCCGGTGGTCTTCCTGGTGAATCTCGTGCAGGACAAGTTCCCGTCGCGGCGGCGGCGGGACGCGCTGGAGCTGCCCGTGGCGATGATCAAGGACACGCTGCCCTCCGGCGACTTCCATCTCCAAGAGGAGCGCCGCCTCTTCTACGTGGGCATGACGCGCGCCAAGCGCGAGCTCTACCACACGAGCGCGCGCGACTACGGCGGCACCCGTCAGCGCAAGGTGAGCCAGTTCGTGCTGGAGGCGCTCGACCTGCCGCGCGATGCCGCGCACCCCTTCAAGGCCCGCGCAGTCGAGGAGATCGAACGGTTCGCGCCGCCGGCGCAGACCGGCGAAGGCACGATGGTGCCGCTGGCGCCGGATGAAGAGCTGACGATCAGTCACAAGCAGATCGACGACTATCAGACGTGCCCGCTCAAGTATCAATACGTCCACGTCCTGAGGGTCCCGATCCGGCGGCACCACACCGTCGCCTACGGATCGATCGTCCACAAGACGGTCGAGTACTACCTACGCCGGCGGGCGGTCGGCAACTACACTCCGCTCGACGATCTCCTGGGCGCGTACGAACGCGCGTGGGCCGGGGAGGACATCCTGCGCGAGCGCCCTGGGTTGAACGAGCCGGCGGAAGGCTTCCTCACCCGCGAGCACGAGGAGGCCCGGCGGGCGGCCGGGCGCAAGGCGCTGACGCGCTTCTGGCACGAGGAGGAGGCGGCGGGCGCCAAGCCGACGCACGTCGAGAAGGAGTTCGGCTTCAACCTGGGGCCTGACCGCGTCCGGGGCCGCTTCGACCGCGTGGACGAGGACCTGCTCGGCGCGGTGATCGTCGACTACAAGACGGGCGACGTCGTCCGGCAGAAGGACGCCGACCGCCGCACCGTGGCGAGTCTCCAGCTCAAGATCTACGCGCTGGCCTGGCGGGAGATGACGGGCACGCCGCCCCAGCGCCTGGAGCTTCGTTTCGTGGACTCGAACCTGATCGGCCGCCACACCCCGACCGAGGAGGATATAAAGGAAGCGGTGGCGGCGGTGAAGGCGGCGGCCGCCGGCATTCGCGCGCGCCGGTTCGAGGCGACGCCCTCCTACAACGCGTGCCGCTTCTGCGCGTACAATCAGATCTGCCCGTTCACCGCGACCAGCGAGTAGGGCCGACTCCCGCCCCGGCCGGTTAGGAGAGGCCGAGAGCGAATCGGAGCGCGCGCTCCACGGCCGCCAGCTTTTCCGGCGGGAGCGGGCCGATGAGCTGCGTCAGCGCCCGCTTGGGGATGGTTGTGATCGTGTCGAGGTTGGCCACGCATGCCTTCGGCAACCCTTCCGCGGGCCCGAGACCAACCTCGGTGGGAATCTGCCGAATCCGCGTCGTGACTGAGGCGACGGTCACCAACTCGCGCACGGCATAGGCCTCGTTGCGTGACAGCAGCACCACCGGCCGCCGGCCGGCGGGGGCCGGCAGCTCCGCCCACCACACCTCGCCGCGGCGCATTACCAATCTTCGGCGGCCAGAAGACGGATGGCGGCCGCTTCCGCGGCCTTGACCTCCCGGCGCCCCTCGGGCTTGCGCCGGTACCCCGCCTCGTACTCGCGGACCAGCGCCCGCTGGGCCTCGTGGTCGAGCCAATGCCGGAGGGCCTCCTGGATCGCGGCGCTCCGGGTCTTGCCCCTCGCCCGGCGCACCCGCTCGAGGATGCGATAGAGATCGTCCGGGATGCTGACGGCGACCTTCGTCGCTGCCTTCGGCATGCCGCCTCCCTGGTATGGCAAGAGTATAACCATGGTCATACCACTGGGACAAGCGCCACCGCGCGCCGGGAGAGGCCCTGCTAATCCACCGACCTCTGAAAGGTCTCTTTCAATGGCATCTGTGTTATTATCGCCGCCCGAGGCGCTCATGGAGTGCCTCGACGCGTGGGAGAAGTTCCTTCACGATCGGTCGCTGCCGATCCTCGTGCAGGCCGCGCTGATGCATGTCCAGTTCGAGGCCATCCATCCGTTCCTGGATGGTAATGGTCGGGTTGGTCGCTTGATGCCCCGACTGAGAGCCAACGCCAACGGCCGGGGTCTGGCCGAAGGGATCGCCACCTTGCGGAAGATGCTATGAGCCGTCACGCCGATCCGCCGCGCGTGTCCGACGCGCCCCCGGTCCCCGAGCCCACGTTCGCCGAGCGCGCCCGCACGCTGGTGGACCAGGGACGGACGGGGACGCTGGCGACGCTCTCGCGCAAGCATCCCGGCCACCCGTTCGGCTCGATCATGCCGTACGCGCTCGACGCCGAGGGGCGCCCGCTGCTCCTGATCAGCTCGATGGCGATGCACACGCAGAACTTGGGGGCGGATCCCCGCGCCAGCCTCTTCGTGACCCAGGCCGGGACGACCGGCGAACCGCTGGCGGCCGGGCGGGTGACGCTGATGGGCGAGGCGCGCCCCCTGCCGGCCGAGCAGCGGGTCGCCGCGCGGGCGACGTACCTCGCCCGTCACCAGAGCGCGGCCTACTGGGCGGAGTTCGAGGACTTCGGCTTCTGGCGGCTCGAGGTCACCGATGTCTACTTCGTCGGTGGCTTTGCCGCGATGGGGTGGGTGGAGGCGGAGGAGTACCGGCGGGCCCGGCCCGACCCGCTGGCGGAGGTCGCCCCGGGGATCCTCGAGCACATGAACCGCGACCACGCCGACGCGCTGGTGGCCTACGCGCGGTTCTTCGCGGGCGCCCAGGCCGAGGAGGCGACGATGGCCGCCGTGGACCGCCTGGGGTTCAAGCTCCGCCTCCGCCAAGGCCAGCGGCGGTGGAGCGTGCGCATCCCGTTCCCGCGGGAGGTCACCAGCGCCGGGGACAGCCGCGCGGTCTTGATCGAGATGCTGCGACGGGCCCGGGGCGGGACCTAGCCTCCTCTTCGCGACGGGCCGTCTCGCTTGACACCTCGGCGCGGCCCGCATAGCGTACGCTTCACCACACCCTCAAGAGGAGGTCGGCCATGATCCGCGTGACGGTGCTCTACCCGAACGAATCGGGCAAGAAGTTCGACCACGACTACTACAAGAACAAGCACATGACGCTGGTCGCCGAGCGGCTCAAGAGCTTCGGCCTGATCCGCTACGAGGTCGACAAGGGCGTGGCCGGCGGCGCGCCTGGGGTCCCGGCGCCGTTCGTGGGGGCGTGCCACCTCTACTTCAATGCGCTCGGCGACTTCCAGAAGGGGATCGGTGCGCACAACAAGGAGATCATGGGCGATATCCCGAACTACACGAACATCCAGCCGCAGATCCAGATCAGCGAGATCGTGGGCTGACCCCGACGTGAGCGGACCATACGACGTCGTCGTGGTCGGCGGCGGCAACGCCGCCCTCTGCGCCGCCCTCTCGGCCCGCGAGCACGGTGCGCGCGTGCTCGTGCTAGAGAAGGCGCCCGAGGCCTGGCGCGGAGGCAACGGCTTCTTCACGGCCGGGGGCTTTCGCTTCGCGTTCAAGAGCTTCGAGGAGCTGCGCGAGCTGGTGGGCGACCTCTCCGACGGGGAAGCGGCCTCGATGGAGGTGGACCCATACACCGAGGACACGTATTACGACGACCTCATGCGGGTCACCGAGGACTGCGCCGACCCCGATCTGGCACTGCTCCTGGTGCGGGAGTCCCAGCCGACCGTGCGCTGGATGAAGGGGCGCGGCATCCGCTGGATCCCCATGTTCGGCCGTCAGGCCTACAAGGTCGGCGACCGCTTTCGCTTCTGGGGCGGGCTCGTGCTGGAGGCGGTGGGGGGGGGAGCGGGGCTGATCGACATGGAGTACGCGGCGGCGGCCAAGGCCGGGATCGACGTGCGCTTCGAGGCCAAGGCCACCCGCCTCATCGTGGACGACCGGGGCGCCGTCACCGGCGTCGTCGTGCGCACCCCGTCTGGCACGGAGTCACTCGCTTCGCGCACCGTCGTGCTGGCCTCGGGCGGCTTCGAGGCCAACCCCGAGATGCGCACGCGCTACCTCGGCCCCAACTGGGAGCTGGCGCGCGTCCGCGGCACCCCGTACAACACCGGCGACGGCATCCGCATGGCGCTCGAGATCGGGGCGCTGCCCTGGGGCCACTGGAGCGGCTGCCACTCCGTGCAGTGGGACCTCAACGCGCCCTGGCACGGCGATCGGAAGGTCGGCGACAACTTCCAGAAGCACTCCTATCCGCTGGGCATCATCGTCAACCTCCGGGGCGAGCGCTTCGTGGACGAGGGCGCGGACTTCCGCAACTACACCTACGTCAAATACGGGCGGGCGGTCATCGAGCAGCCCCGACGCGCCGCCTTCCAGATCTTCGACCAGAAGGTCGTCCACCTGCTGCGCGAGGAGTACCGCATCCGCGAGGTGACGAAGGCGGAAGACATGACGCTGGAGGGGCTCGCCCGCAAGCTCGAGATCGACGGGGCGGGGTTCGTGGCCACGGTGACCGCGTTCAACGCCGCCGTCCAGCCCGGCGTCTTCAACCCGGCCATCAAGGACGGCCAGGCCACGCGGGGGATCACGCCGCCCAAGTCGAATTGGGCCCTGCCGCTCGACACGCCGCCCTACGTGGGCTACGCCGTGACCACGGGGATCACCTTCACCTTCGGGGGGCTGCGGATCACACCCGACGCCCAGGTGATCGACTGCGAGCAGCGCCCGATTCCCGGTCTCTTCGCCGCCGGCGAGCTGGTGGGGGGGCTCTTCTATCACAACTATCCGGGCGGGGCGGGGCTGATGGCCGGCGCCGTGTTCGGCCGCATCGCCGGCCGCACCGCCGCGCGGGCGGCTCGCGGAGGCTAGCGGGAGGTCACCGGCTCCAGGCCTGCCGCACGGTGTCCATCGCCGTGCGCATCGCGAAGCGGACCTTGTCGCGGTTCACCTCCGCGTCGCCCAGCAGGACGATGAAACCCACCGGCGTGCCGCCGAGAAACACGGTCCCGTCGCCGTCGGCGAAGTGTGCCATCAGGAACGTGCCGCGCCGGAGCCGCGGCCCACGGAGCTCCAGCTCGCGGCCGAGCGTCGCGGCCAGCGCCGACAGCGGCTCCACCGCGATCTCGGTTGGTAGATCGGCGGCGATGACGAGCCCGTCGGGGGCGACCAGAAGGCCGCCGCGGACGTGCTCGAGCTTCACCAGCTCGCCGAGCACGTAGCGGAAGTCCCGGCCGCGGGCGGGCTGTAGCTCGATCGCCGAGTTCACGTTCCCGTTGCTGTAGGAGGGCATCATCACGCCACCTGAGTCGCCAGCTCATGGCGACAGTTAGTCCAGACACGTTCGAGATGGGCCAGGCCCGCGCTAGTGTCGATGTCGCGGCCGAACGCGATCGAGAGGACCACCTCGCCGTCGGTCCTCAGGAACGTCGTTTCGGCGGCGCCCTCGATGACGGCGTGGTGGAGCGGGCCGAGCCCTGACCGCGCGAGCATGGCGGAGGCGACCCGGCACAGCTGAGAGGTCAGCGCGGCTATCTCCTCCGTCCGGGCGCCCCGCGGTTGGGCGAAGATCAGCGTGGCGTCGACCCGCGCCAGCAGCGCCTCGCGGCTGTCCACCGGCACGCGCAACCGATCGACGTGCACCACCGGGCGCGGCGTGGGCGCCGGCGCCACCGGCACGCCGACGCTCCTGACGACCTCCAGCAACGCCTGGGCCTCGGGGAACTCGGGGTAGTGGGCGAGCGCGCGTCTCAGGACCTCCATGCAGGTGCCGGCCTCGCCTTCCTCGAAGGCGATCCGCGCGAGCCCCAGCAGAGCGCGCGGCTGCCTGGGATCGAGCGCCAGCACGCGCTCGAACGCCGCCCTGGCCAGGTGCGCCTCGCGAAACACCGTGTGCAGCGAGCCCGCCAGGAGGAGACCGACGACGTTGTCGGGATCGAGCCGGAGCCCCTGAGCGACGAGACTCGTCGCCTCTTCGAACTTTCCCTGGTCGCGACAGCGGCTCGCTTGACGAAAGAGCTGGACCGTCGTCACGGGAGACCGCTCACCCTTGACAGTCCTCCAGAGACGCGTGAGCACCATAGCTCGCGCTAGGCATTCAATTTTCTGGCCAAGTCCGGACCGCGCCCTGAAAGCCTGCGTCGACGGGACCTTGTCCCCCGGGGAGCCAGCGCGGCATGACAGCGTGTCATGGCCCGGACCAAGTTGTCACCGTGGACCCATGCGTTCGGCCTACCCCTGAGCGACCCGGCGCCGCCCCGGCGCCGCCTGGCGGCCGAGCAGACCGCCGTTTTTGTTCGATTTCGCCGGGGCCTGGGGACCGGGGCGCCTTTGGCAGATGGGTTGCACCCCCTTCCCCAATCGACACTTCGGCGGGCGCGCCGCCAGGAGGCCTGCATCCACGATGGCAAAGGTGATGGTGGTCGACGACGCCTACTCGGATCTTCATTTCATGGAATCCATCCTCAAGTCGGCCGGTCACGAGGTCGTGACGTACCCCGACGGCGAGCAGCTCGAGGAGAAGGTCGCGGTGGAGCGACCGGACGTGCTGCTGCTGGACATCGTCATGCCGAAGCGCAACGGCTTCGACGTCCTCCGCGGCCTCCGCAAGGACCAGCGCACGAAGCAGACGCGCGTCGTCGTTGTCAGCTCCAAGAACCAGGAGAGCGACCGCGCCTGGGGACTCAAGCAGGGCGCCGACGAGTATCTGCCCAAGCCCTTCACGGCCGAGCAGCTCCTCACGGCCGTCCGGCGGTTCGCCCGGTGACGACGAGCCTGCTCGACACCTCGGCGGTGGTCCGGGCCTGCGTCTTCATGCTCGGCGGCGAGCCGTTCGCCCTGGATGTCGCGCGCGTCCGCGAGGTCGTGATCTTCGACGAGTTCACCGCGGTGCCGCTGGCGCCTCCGCACGTCATCGGGCTGGCCAACCTCCGCGGTGATGTCATGCCGATCGTCGACGCGCACGGCCTCCTCGGATTGCCTCTCCGCCGGCCTGGCCGCGCGCAGCGGACGCTGGTCGTCGGCGCGGACGGCCTGGAGATCGCGCTCGTCATCGACGGCGTGATGAGCCTGGAGGCGTTCGGCGAGATCGTGCCGGTCGAAGAGGCGGCGGGACGACCCTGCGCTCGGTGGACGCTCGGGTTCCTCAAGCGTGACGACCTGCTCGTCCCGCTGCTCGACGCGGAGAAGGTCATCAATGCGCTCCGGCCGGCGACGGCACGGAGCAGCGCGGCCTGAGGGGAGGAAGGAGCATGGAGCGGCGCCAGATTCTCAAGATCCTCACGGGAACGGCGATCGGTGTCCTCGCCCCGCGGGAGCTGGCCTGGCCGGAGCCGCCGGCTCGGGGCGGCCTGAGAGCTCGCGAACTGGCCCTGCCGGAGCCGCGGACGGCGAGCGCGCCCGGCGTCAGCACCCGCGACATCAAGATCGGCATGAGCGCCGCGTTCAAGGGGACGGCGGCGGGGCTGGGCACCGAGCTCTACCGCGGCGCCCAGGCCTACTACAACGAGATCAACGGCCGGGGCGGCATCTACGGGCGGACGATCAGCATCGTCACGCTCGACGACGGCTATGAGCCGACGCCGTGCATCAAGAACACGCTGCAGCTGATCGAAAAAGAGCAGGTGTTCTTCCTCTCCAACTACGTGGGCACGCCGACGCTCACCCGGGCCCTGCCGGTGATCAAGCGCTACGCCGACCAGCAGGTCATCCTGGTGGGGAACTTCACCGGGGCCCAGCCCCAGCGCGAGGAGCCTTACGTCGATCAGGTGTTCAACGTCCGCGCCTCCTACCGGCAGGAGATGATGGCGCTGGTCGACCGTTTCTGGCAGGCCGGCGCGCGGAGGTTCGGCGTCTACTACCAGATCGACGCCTACGGGCGGAGTGGCACCGACGGCGTCGCCCGCGGGCTGGCGCAGCGGGGGGCGAAGATCGTCGCCGAGGCGACCTACATCCGGGGCGCCAAGTTCGAGGACGACATGACGCCGGCGGTGAAGGCGCTCCGCGGCGCCGGGGTGGACGTGGTGCTGTGCACCGGCGCCTATCAGGGCTGCGGCGCCTTCGTCAGGTCCGTCCGCGATGCCGGCTGGAACGTGCCCATCTCCAACGTGTCGTTCGTCGGCTGCGAGGCGATGCTGAGCCTCCTGCTCAAGCACGGCAAGACGACGAGGCGCGACTACACGCAGGCGCTGATCAACTCGCAGGTGGTGCCGAGCTACGACGACCCCACGCTGCCGGCGGTGGTCGAGTACCGCGCGCTCATGGAGAAGCACAACCCGAAGGTCCCCGACGCGCTGCGGGACCCCAAGTACGTACCCGAGCTCCTGAGCTTCCGCAGCCTCGAAGGCTTCGTGAACGCCAAGGTGATCGTGGAGGCGCTCCGCCGGGCCGGGCCGAACCCCACCCGGGCGGGCTTCCGCCAGGCGCTGGAGTCGATGCGAAACGTCGATCTCGGCATCGGCGCGCCCCTTACCTTCAGCCCGGAGCGGCACCAGGGCCTGGACAGCGTCTACTTCACCCGCGTCGACAACGGCCGGTGGGTGCCCGTCAACGACTGGACGGCGGCGGTCAAGGCATGACCAGGGAGAAGGCGATGGCGAAGAAACAGGACAAACCTCGGTTCGGTCTGCTGCCGAAGATCATCCTCTTCCTCGGGGCGGCGCTGGTGCCGCTGGCGGCGATCACCTGGTGGATCGCCGTCCAGGCCCTGACCACCAAGATGACCGACGAGTTCAGCTCGAAGGGCATCGCCATCGCCAGGAGCCTCGCCAGCTCCGGGGTGGACCTGCTCCTCACCCGTGACGCCTCGACGGTCCAGGCCGTCGTCGACCAGTTCGCCGCCATCCCCGGCGTCGCCTACGTCATGGTGTACGACCCGCAGAAGACGCTGGTCGCGCATACCTTCTCGCCGATCGTGCCGCCCGGCATCATCGAGCAGAATCCGGTCCCGGGCGAGGCGGCCCAGCAGATCAAGGAGATCCGGTATCCCGATCCCGTCACCGGCGCCGGCCGTCACATCATCGACATCGGCGTGCCGGTGCTGGCCGGCCAGCTCGGCACCGTGCGCGTGGGCATGGACCAGGCGATCATCACCGACGCCGCCTTCCACGAGGGCCAGAAGCTGCTGCTGGTGTTCGCCGGCGTGGCCGTGGCGGTCGTCCTGGCCAGCGTCCTCTTCGCGCGCCGCATCACCCGCCCCATCGCGCACGTCGTGCACGCCGCCGAACGGGTCGGCCAGGGCGATCTCTCGAAGCTTGTTCCCGTCACGTCCCATGACGAGATCGGCCAGCTGGCCATCACCTTCAACGACACCGTGGTCCGGCTCCGGTCCCTCGTCCAGACCGAAACCGAGCGCGACGATGAGCGGCGCAAGCGCGAGGAGCTGCAGCGGAACATCACCCGCTTCCTCGACGTCGCCACCGAGATCGCCCAGGGCGACCTGACCAAGCGCGGCGAGGTCACCTCCGACGTGCTCGGCAGCGTGGTCGACGCCATCAACGTCATGGTCGGCGAGCTGCACGCCATCATCGAGGACGTGCGCGAGGCGGCCCAGCAGGTGTCGGCGAGCGCCAACGAGATGATCGGCGCCATGGAGCAGACGGCCGCCGGGGCTCAGACCCAGTCACGGGAGGCGGTCGGCGTGAGCCGCGCCGTGGAGGAGTTGACACGTTCCATGCGTCAGGTGGCCGAGAACGCCGAGGCTTCGGCCGGCGCGGCCAAGCAGACGCTCGATTCCGCCGCCAGGGGCGAGCAGGCGGTGCGGGGCAGCCTGGCCGGCATGCAGCGGATCCGGGGCGAGGTGCAGGGGATCTCGAAGAAGATCAAGGGGCTCGCCGACCGGTCGCTCGAGATCTCCGAGATCGTCAACACCATCGAGGAGATCGCGTCCCAGACCAATCTATTGTCCCTCAACGCCGCCATCGAGGCGGCCGGCGCCGGTGAGGCCGGGCTGCGATTCGCCGTCGTCGCCGACGAGGTCCGCAAACTCGCCGAGCGCTCGTCCAAGGCGGCCAAAGACATCGTCGTGCTCATCAAGAGCATCCAGAGCGAGACGCAGGAAGCGGTCGTGGCCATGGAGGAGGGCACCCGAGAAGTCGAGACCGGATACAAGGCCACCGTCCAGGCCGGAGACAGCCTGCACGAGATCGGGGACATCTCGCGGAAGTCGGCGGCGCTGGCCGAGGACATCTCGCGGGCGACCCAGGGGCAGGTGCAGGGCGTCGAGAACGCGGCGGTGGCGGTGCAGTCGATCGCCAGCGTCGCGGTGCAGACGGAGAAAGCCGTCATGGAGACGCGCAAGACGATGGATCAGCTCGGGCGAGTCGCCGAGGCGCTGATGGCGAACCTGTCGCGGTTCCGGCTAGCGGCGGGGACGTAGCCCGGAGCGTCCAGGAGCCCGATCCGGTGTCCGAGGCCCCCGACCGCGAGTTCCTGCTGAGCGTCTTCCTGATGGAGGCGTGGGACACCCTTGCCGCGGTCGAAGAGGGCGCCACGGCCCTGGCCGGGAAGGCCGACGCCGACGTCGAGCCGCTTCGTATCGTCACGCATCGACTCCGGGGCGCGGCCGCGCTGAACGGCTTCCCGAGGGTCTCGGCACTGGCCGTCGCGATGGAAGCAACCGTCGAGCGCGCCTCCGCCGCGCCGCCGGCCGCGCGGCCCCGCGCGATCGCGCGCCTGGTCGAGCTGGTGGCGGGTCTCAAGCAGGCGCTCGACGGCATCGGCGCCACCGGCCAGGAGGACGCGGCGGCGATCGGCGCCGTGCTGGGCGCCCAGGCGGTGGCGTCCCCGCCGCCGGCCCCGGCGCCCGGCGCCTCGGGCCTGCTAGCGGCGCTGGACCGCTTCTTCCTCGAGAACGGGGACGTAGTCGAGTACTTCATTCCGGAAGCCACCGAGCACCTCGAGCTGATGGCGCAGTCGCTGCGCGCCCTCGAGCAGCAGGGACGGAGCGACGCCGAGCTGGCCACCCTCTTCCGGGCCGTGCACACGCTCAAGGGCGCCGCCTACACGGTCGGCTGCACGATCATCGCCACCCTCGCCCACCGCATCGAGGATCTCCTCGGAGAGATCCGCGAGAACCAGCGGCCGCTCACGCCGGCAGCCCTGGAGGCGGTCTACGCCGGCCTCGATGCGCTGCGTCTGCTGATCCGCAGCGCCGAAGGCGTGCCGGCGGGGCGCGAGGAGACGTTCGGACACGCGGCCAGCCTGCTCGCCTCGCTGACGCCGGCCGCCGAGGCGGCGCCGCCCCCCGAGCTGGCGACGCTCCCCGCCGCCGGGACGGCCCAGCGCGAGCCGGTGACGATGGCCCGGCCCGTCGCGCCGGAGCCGGAGGCGGCCGCCCCGCCCGCCGTCGCCGGGCGGGCGTCGCCGCCGCCGTCGCCGAGCGCACCGAGGACCGCGCCCGAGCGGCCGCTCCGTCCGAGCATCCGCGTCAACCTCGATCGCCTGGACGCCCTCATGAACCTGGTGGGCGAGCTGGTCATCGCGCGCAGCCGTCTCGAGCGGCACCTGGCACAGCTCGACCGGGTGGGTGAGCTGCTCGTCTTCACCCAGACACGCATGACGCAGGCCTTCGGGGAGTTCGAGACCAAGTACGTGAATCCCGGGTTACCGGGAGTGGGCGGGGCGGGGGCCGGCGCCCGCCGACGCGGACCCGATGCCGCCCTCGGTCCATCGCCCGCGCCCGCCCCCGCGCCATCGCCAGCGGACGCGTTCGCCGAGCTGGAGTTCGACCGGTACGACGACTTCAACATCCTGGCGCGGCGGGCGGCCGAGCTGGCGGGGGACATCTCGGAGGTTCAGCTCCAGCTCGCCGCGCTCGTGCGCGCCGTGCGGGAGGACGCCGCGCGCATGCAGCAGCTCAGCGGCGAGCTGCGCAGCGAGATCACCCGCGCGCGCATGGTCCCCATCGGCCGGCTCTTCGCCCGCTTCGAGCGACAAATGCGGGAGGCCGCGCGGGCGGCCGGCAAGACCGTCGGGCTGGAGGTCAGCGGCGAGGCGGTGGAGATGGACAACACGGTCATCGAGCAGATCACCGACCCGCTGCTGCACCTGTTGCAGAACGCCATCGCGCACGGCATCGAGACGGAGGACGAGCGGCGGGAGCGCGGCAAGGCTTCGCACGGCACGATCCGCCTGAGCGCCGTGCACAAAGGCGGCGCCATCTATATCGAGGTGGCCGACGACGGGCGTGGCATCGACATCGAGCTCGTGAAGGCGCGGGCCGTTGAGGATGGCTTCGTGAAGCCCGAGGCGCTGGCCCTGATGAGCGAGCATGACGTGCTCGACCTCCTCTTCCTGCCGGGCTTCAGCACGGCGCCGACGGTCACGACCGCCGCCGGCCGCGGCGTCGGAATGGACGTGGTCCGCACGAACGTCGGCCGGCTCGGCGGCGAGATCGACGTCCAGACCGAGGTCGGCGCGGGAACGCGGTTCACCCTCAAGCTGCCGCTGACGGTCGCGATCGCGGACGCCCTGCTGGCGCGGATCGGGACCGAGACCCTGGCCATCCCGGTGCCGGCGGTCAAGGCCATGGTCCGCGTTCGTCCGGACGAGATTCAGGGCGCGGGCGGGGTCGAGACGGTGGAGGTGGAGGGGCAGCGCCTCGACGTCGTCCGCCTCGATCGCATCCTCGGGCTGACGAGCCTGCACCCCGGAGGGCCGCTGCCGATCGTCGCGCTCCGCACCGGCCGCAAGACGCTGGCGGTCGTCGTGGACGAGCTGCTCGGCAAGGAGGAGATCGTCATCAAGCGCCTGGGCGCCTTCCTGGAAGGCGTCGGCTACTTCTCGGGGGCCACGGTGTCGGGCGACGGGCGCGTCATCCTCCTGCTCGATCCCGTGCGGCTCCTGGAAGCGGGCGGGGGGGCCGAAGCGACGCGGAGCGCCGCGGTCACCGTCGACAGCCCGCCGGCCGTCGCCTCGCGCGCGCCGCAGGCGGCCCGCAGCGTCCTCCTCGTGGACGACTCGGTGAGCGTGCGCAAGTTCGTGGGACAGATGCTGGAACGGGCCGGCTTCCAGGTCGTCACCGCGAACGACGGCGCCGAGGCGCTCCATCTGCTCGGCGACGACCTGGTCGTCAAGGTCGTCGTCACCGATCTCGAGATGCCGCGCCTCAACGGCTACGAGCTCATCCGCGACCTCAAGCGACGGCCGGCCACGCGCGACCTGCCCATCGTCGTCCTGACCACGCGCGCGGGGGAAAAGCATGTGGGTCTGGCGCGGCAACTCGGCGTCCAGCACTACGTCACCAAACCTGTCGACGAACAGGCGTTCGTCCAGCTCATCGACGCCCTGACGGCGACCGAGACCGCGGGAGTGGCGGTCTGAGGCGCGCATGCCGCGCGTGCTGCTGATCGATCCCGATCGGGACGGCCTGGCGGCTCTGCAGAAGGCGCTGGGCGATGCGGGGCTCACGAACGTGGCCGCCGTCCCCAGCGCGTCCTTCGCGCTGACCATGCTCGAGCGCGATCGGCCCGACCTCATCGTGAGCCGGGCGGGCGTCCCCGACATCGACGGCTACGAGCTGTGCTCGATCGTCCGCAGCGACCCCTCGATGGCCGGCGTGCTCTTCCTGCTGCTGGCGGAACCGGGCGACGCCGGCCCCACGGGGGGGATCGAGGGGGCGCCGGATCGGACGCTGGTGGGCGAGCTCACGGCGGCGACGATCGTCAGCGAGGTGATGAATCTGCTGGGACACGACCAACCCGCCGACGTCCCCGGTCCGGCGACGCCTGACGCCGAGCCGGCTCACGGCCTGCACGGCTCCCTGGGGGTCATGGACCTGCCGGATCTCACCCAGGCCATCGCCCTCGGCAACAAGACCGGCATCCTGGCACTCGTGCTCGGCTCGGGCGAGGGCGTCGTCGTCTTCGGCCACGGCCGGATCGTGCACGCCGAGTTCGGGCGGCTGGTGGGCGAGCCGGCGTTCGCGGCGCTGGTGATCGCCGCGCACAAGGAGGGGCGCGGCAGCTTCACCTTCAACGCGGTCGAGGTGCTCGCGCCAAACGTCCCCAAGACGATCCAGCGGAGCGTCAAGCAGCTCTTGCTCAGCACGGCGGCCGAGATCGACGAGGGACAGGCGGGCCCGGCCGCCATCGTCCCCATCAAGTAGGAGGAACGCGCGATGCCCAAGGTCCTCGTGGTCGACGACAGCCTGAGCGTCCGCAAGGTCGTCGAGAAGGCGCTCGAGGGGCGGAGCGTGCAGGTGCTGTCTGCGGCCTCGGGCACCGAGGCGATCGAGCGCATCGAGCAGGAGCGACCGGACGTGGTCATCTGCGACGTGATCCTGCCCGACAAGGACGGCTACCAGATCTGCGAGTTCATTCGCGCGCACCCCGCGATGGGCAACACGCCGGTCCTGCTGATCTCGGGCATGGTGAACAGCACGGTCCTGGCCCGGGCCGCCGAGGTGCAGTCCGACGACGTCATGTTCAAGCCGTTCGCGGCCGACGAGCTGGTGCGGAAGATCGACGCCCTGCTGAGCGGTCGGGGCAACGGCGCTCACCTCGCACCGCCGGCGACCAGCACCGTCGGCCGGGCGCCGGCTACCCTCGCGTCCCCTCCGCCGGCCCGCGCGCCGTTCGTCGCGCCCGCGCCCCCGTCCGTCGCCGAGCCCGGTGGAGGGACGGCGGTCGAAAGCCTGAAAGCCCGCCTGCAGGCGCTGGCCGCCACGCCGGGCATTCGCTTTGCCGCGCTCGCCGATCGTGAGGGGTTCCTCATCGAATCGGCGGGAGAGCTGGCGGCGAAAGTGGAGGAGGCCAGCGCGCTGGCGTCGTGCCTGGCGGAATCGTCCGACGGGCTCGGCCGGGAGCTCGGTCAGGGGGCGCTGCAGGGCATCATCCTCGAATACGGATCCGGGATCCTGCTGCTGCACGGCGTGGGGCCGACGGCCCTGCTGGCGGTCCTGATCAGCGATCCTGCGGCGCTGGGCAAGGTGCGTTACTACGTGAAGAAGATGCTGCCGGAACTTCAGCGGATCCTCTGATGGGGACCAGGGCATCGTCGAGAATCGGCCCGGCGGCGTGGCTCGCGTCCGCGCTCGGTCTGGCGCTCTACGCCGGCGCCGCGTTCGTGGTCCTCACGCTGGATCTCGGCGTGAGCCTGCCGGGGCCGTGGTGGATGCCGCTCGTGCTTCCGCCTTTCGTGTACGCGGTCCTCTTCCTGATCGGTCTCTGGCGCTTCTCGCTGGAGCGCGCGCTCGTCGCGCTGGGAGCGCTGGGCGGGGTGCACGCGCTCCTCGCCGTGGGGACGGTCTTTCTCTTCGCCGTCGCCGCGCCGACGGTCACCGCTCTGGTGGAAGCGCCGTGGAGCTCCCCCGCCCTGACGCTGCTGCCGCTGGTGGGCGCCCTGCTGATGTTGGCGCCGTACCGCCCGCTGCTCGAGACGCGGCGGCATGCGCGCCGCGACGTCCGCGCGACCTCGCGCCCGAGCCCCGCCAACCGGCCCCCCGCGCCGCCGGCGCCGGCCGCACCAAGCCCGGGCCCTCGCGGGGCCAAGGACCAGGGCGCTGCGCCCCCGGCGCGGGCCGGCCAGCCGGACCGCATCATCGTTCCTCCGCCTGCGAAGCCGCCCACGCCGGAGGCGCCCCCGGCTCCACCGCCGGCGCCCCGACCGGAACCACGGCCGGCGCCCCAGCCGGAACCACGACCGGCGCCCCGGCCGGAACCACGACCGGAACCACGGCCGGCGCCAGCGGCGCGCCCGCCGGCCGCGGAGCCGGTGGAGGAGATGATCCGCATTCCCTTCGCTCGCGTGGTCGACCAGCTACCCGTCGAGATATTTCTGCTGACGCGCGACCGCGTGTCGGCCAATCTCCTCGAGGCCGGCTACCTGCTGATTCCTCAGCGCCTGATCCTGCCGCAGCTCGGCGAAGGCCTGGTGCAGGTCGGGTGGGAAGTCATCGCCGACCAGTTCCCTCGCCAGGCTCTCGCGCTACCCGACGCCGACATCACCCGGCGGATCGACAACGGGGCGCTGGTGTTGCCGCTCGACGAGATCGTGCGTCAAATGCCTCCCGAGCTGTTTGTCGTGTCCACGCCGACCATCGACGTGCGCGGGATCGAGGACTTTCCGCCGCCCTTCCAGCCGCACGTCCCGCCGCCCTCGGGGATGACGGAAGAGCCCGCGCTCGAGACGCCGGTCGAAGAGCCCACCGATGTCCAGGAGGAACCCGCGGAGCCCATGGCCATCGAGACGGGGCCGGCGCCGGAGATCGAGGCCGTGAGTGCCGACGCGGAGACGCCGTCCGAGCCGGAGCGCGCGGTACCGCTGGCGGCGGTGCTGCCCGAGCGGTCCCCGGTCGGGCTCGATCCCGGGCCCGAGGCGCCGGCCGCGCCGGTGGAGTCTCCACTCGAGCGCCGGACGTCATCGAGGGCGGTGGAGGGAGGAGAGACGCGCGAGGCGCAGCGCATGGCCGCCCTGCTCGGGCCAGCGATGAGCCCGCTCGAGGTGTACCCGCGACAGGGCGGCGGCGCGACGCTCTTCACCGTGGTGTCGCCAGGCTTGAGCGCGGACGCAATCGCCGACGCGGCGGCGCGGGTGCTGCCCTTCCTGGCCGACGCGCGGCTGCCGGCGCCGGTGACGCAGGCCACGCTTCGCGGAACGGACGCCGCCGTCGTGCTCACGCCCTTCGCTGCCGCCGACCTGACAGGCCCTGTGCTGGTCACGGCGGTGGCTTCCGGTGCGCCGCTGGCGCTGCTCGAGCGCCTGTCGCTACGCGCGGCCGGCGAGGGGCGCGTCGTCGGTTGGGGCGGGGCTCGCTCGGGAAGATCCGGGATTCCCGACCAACCGAGAGAGCCCCGCTCTGCCGGCGTCGCCGAACTGCGGGATGCCACGGTTCCGGCGGACGTGCGCGTTCTGGCGGACTCGTTGCGGGCGTTTGGTTCCGTGACGCCGACCGTGCTGCGCGATCCGGCGGGGACGCTCCTCGTCTACCTGTTCCTGCGACCCGGGCTGCCCGCGCTCCCCATCGGGCAGTTCACCCGTGATCTGCACGGCGCGCTGGAGGCGGCTGAGATCGGTTCGGTGTCCACGGTCGTTCTGCGACTGGAGACGGCGCGGGTGGTCGTACGCACCGTAGAGACGACCGCGAGCTGCACGACCCTGCTGGTGGTGGGCGGCGGGACCCTGGACCGTCCGGGGCTGGCGCGACTCGAGCTCGACCGCGCGGCCACGCGCCTGCGCGAGGCTCCGAGGGGTTGAACCGTGTCCGTCATCAATCACGCCGAGAAGGTCATCAACCTCAAGATCGTGTATTACGGCCCCGGTGTCGCGGGAAAGACGGCGAATCTCCAGTACATCCACCGCTCCCTGCCCCACGCCAACAAGGGCAACATGATCTCGCTGGCCACCGGGGACGATCGGACGATGTTCTTCGACTTCCTTCCCGTCTCGGCCCTCATGGTGCGTGGGTTCGAGACGCGCTTCCAGCTCTACACGGTCCCCGGGCAGGTGCTCTACAACATGACACGGCGTCTCGTCCTCCGCGGCGTCGACGGGCTGGTGTTCGTGGCCGACTCGCAGTTCGAGCGACTCCGCGAGAACGTCGAGAGTCTCCGAAATCTGGAGGAGAACCTCCGGGAGTACGAGCAGTCTCTGGACGAGCTCCCCTACGTGGTCCAGTACAATAAGCGTGACCTTCCGAACGCGGCGCCGATAGACTATCTGGAGTACGTCCTCAACCGGCGGGCCCAGCGGGTTCCGTTCTTCGAGGCGGTGGCCACGGACGGGAAGGGGGTCTTCGACACTTTGAACACGGTCTCCCGCATGGTGCTGGCCAGCGAGTTCGGAGATGTCCAAAAGGGAGCGCCATGAAGGTGCGTGACATGGTGATCCACGAACAGGACGCGGCGCGGATCAACCAGATCCTCGGGCGCTTCCTTCGCGAATCGAGCGCCGCCGAAGCGCTGCTCATCGACCGGAGCGGCCAGCTCCTGGCCATGGACGGCGTCTCCCGGGCGCTCGACACGGTCTCCATCTCCGCGCTGGCCGCAGCCGCCTTCAGCTCCACCAGCGCCATGGCCCAGCTCCTGGGCGAGACCGAGTTCACGGTGCTCTTCCACGAAGGCAACAAGCAGTCCATCCACGTCTCGACCGTCGGCGAGGAAGCGATCCTGCTGGCGATCTTCGACGAGCGGACGACGGTGGGCATGGTGCGGCTCTTCGCGAAGGAAGCGAGCAAGGCGATCGGCGCCGTCCTCGCCGAGACGCGAACGCGGCCCAAGCGGATCGGCGAGTTCGCCACGCCGCTGACCGTGGAGGAAACGCGGCCCACCTGGAAGCCTCCGCAACGCTGAGGCCATCGCCCGGGCCGAGCTGATGGCCCCCAATCCGCCCGACGAGCGGCGAGAACTCACGGAGACCGCGGCGGTCTTCGAGATGATCGCCGAGGCGAACCCTGGCGACCGGAGCGCGCTGGAAGCGCTGTCGGAGATCTACACCAAGCTCGGCGACAAGGAAAAGCTCGCGCGCGTGAGCGCGCGTCTCGGCGCTGCCCGGCCCGCCCGGGAGGCCACGCCTCCGGGCGCCATCCCCAAGCTGCACCCGCCCCCGTCTCCTCTCGGCGCGCCCAAGCTCTCTCCCACCCGCGAGGCGGCGCCGCCGAACCCGCCCAGGCCCTCCCCGGCCCGCGAGGGCTGGCCGCCGTCCGGCCCGCCCAAGCCCTTCCCGGCCCGGGAGACCAAGCCCCCGTCGCGGACCGCGCCGAAGCCGCGTCTGCGTGAGGTCGGCGAGAGCCAGGCCACCCGCCTGCAGCAGCAGCCGTTGGGCGACCTGTTGGTCGCCGGCGGGCTGATCACGCGCGCTCAGCTGGAGCAGGCGCTCCGGCTGCAGCGCACCTCCAAGGAGAAGATCGGCTCGATCCTGATCCGCCAGCGGTTCATCTCCGAGGACCAGCTGGCCGGCTTCCTGTCCGCCCAGTACGGCGTGCCCTCCATCACGCTGGGGACGTTCATCATCGATCCGGACCTCGTCGAGCTCGTGCCCGCCGACGTGGCCAAGCGCTACGACGTGGTGCCGATCAGGCGCGAGGGCGAAACCCTTACGGTGGCCATGGCCGATCCGGTCAACGTCCAGGCGATCGACCAGATAGGGTTCATCACGGGGCTCCGGATCCTGCCCGTGGTGGCGGCGCAAGGCGCGATCCGCGGGGCGATCGAGCGCAGCTACGAGGCGCAGGCGTCGGGACCGGTGGCGGATCTCTTGAGGAGCGCTCTCGCCGGCGACCTCAAGGGCGTCGAGGTCGTCGAGGACCAGGAGGCGGGCGGCAAGGTCGACGTCTTCGAGTTGAAGGGGTCGGCGGACGAGGCGCCGGTGGTGAAGCTAGTGAACATGGTGCTGGTGGACGCCATCCAGAAGGGGGCCTCCGACATCCACTGGGAGCCCTACGAGAAGGTGTTCCGGGTCCGGTTCCGGGTCGACGGGGTGCTGCACGAGATGCTGGCGCCGCCCAAGCGGCTGGAGCCGGCGATCCTCTCGCGGCTGAAGATCATGGCCAACCTGGACATCGCCGAGCGGCGGCTGCCCCAGGACGGGCGGATCAAGCTGCGCTACAACACGCGGGAGATCGACTTCCGGGTGTCGGTGCTGCCCACGATCTTCGGCGAGAAGGCGGTGCTACGCATCCTGGACAAGGACGCGCTGAAGCTGGACCTCTTGCAGCTGGGGTTCGACCCCTGGAGCCTGGAGCAGTTCCAGAAGGCCATCCACCAGCCCTACGGGATGGTGCTGATCACGGGGCCCACGGGCTCGGGCAAGACGACGACGCTGTACTCGGCGATCCACACGATCAACTCCCCCGAGCACAATATCATGACGGCCGAAGATCCTGTTGAATACAACCTAAAGGGAGTGAATCAAGTACAAATCAACGAGGGCATCGGCCGGACCTTTGCCACCGCGCTGCGGTCGTTTCTGCGCCAGGACCCGGACGTGATCCTGGTGGGCGAGACGCGCGATCTGGAGACGGCGCAGATCAGCATCCGGGCGGCGCTGAC
>DASYUQ010000089.1 GCA_036001065.1 Candidatus Methylomirabilota bacterium | reverse complement strand
CGTACCCACGCTGGCCACGGCCGCTACCGACGCCGCGTTTCCGCACATTCCTCGCCAAAAGAATTTCGGATCGGGGCTAAATCTGTCCACGAACGACGTACACGGTGCCTTCCTAGGCGCGAATAGTTGGAACGGCACTAGTCGGCTTGACGGCGCAGGAACGCCGGCACGTCCAGATCGCCGCCGTCCGGCCCGTCGTCGGTTTCGGCGCGCAGGTCGCGGCGCCGCCAGGCGCCGGCGCCGGCCAGGGCCGGCGAGCGGCTGCCCCGCGGCAGGTCGACGACCTTGCCGCCCGGCATCAACACTTCCCGCTTCTCGCTGAAGCCCGTGGCGATGACCGTCATGCGCACCTCGTCCTTGAGCCCGTCGTCGATGACCGCGCCGAAGATGATGTTGGCGTCCTCGTGCGCCGCCTCCTGGACGATGCGCGCCGCCTCTTCGATCTCGTGCAGCGACAGGTCGGCGCCGCCGGTGAAGTTGATCAGGATGCCCTTGGCACCCTCGATGGAGGAGTCGTCGAGCAGCGGACTGGCGACCGCTTTCTGGGCGGCGTCGATCGCGCGGTGCTCGCCGTGGCCGACCCCGGTGCCCATCATCGCCATCCCCATGCCCGACATGATGGTGCGGACGTCGGCGAAGTCGAGGTTGATGAGCCCGGGCACCAGGATGAGGTCGGAGATGCCCTGGACCGCCTGCTGCAGGACGGAGTCGGCGACCCGGAAGGCGTCGACCAGCGGCGTGCCGCGATCGACGACGGAGAGCAGGCGCTGGTTCGGGATCGTGATGAGCGTGTCGACGACGCCCCGCATCGCGTCCAGGCCCGCCTCGGCCTGCTGCATGCGCTTGCGTCCCTCGAAGTGGAAGGGCTTGGTGACGACGGCGACGGTCAGGATGCCCAGGTCCTTGGCCAGCGAGGCGACCACGGGCGCGGCTCCGGTGCCGGTGCCGCCGCCGAGGCCGGCGGTGATGAATATCATATCGGCGCCTTCCAGCAGCCGCGTAATTTGCTCCGGGTCCTCGAGCGCGGCATCCCGCCCAATCTGAGGATTCGAGCCCGCCCCGAGCCCCTGGGTGAGCTTGGCCCCCAGTTGAAGCTTGATCGGCGCGGGCGAGGCGCGCAGCGCCTGGTTGTCCGTGTTGGCGACGATGAACTCGACACCGCCGGACCCGGCGGCGATCATGCGGCTCACCGCGTTGCTGCCGCCGCCGCCCAGCCCGATCACCTTGATCTTCGCCGCCTGGGGAGCCTCGTCCAGCTCGAACAGCAGGCGCCGTCCGCGTTCCCTTTCCATCCGTCCCTCCCTTGTCGGATCATGGGCTCGCCTGGGGGGTGCCTCACCCACCCCGCGTCCCCCCTGCGGCTCGCACTGCGGGTCGAAGAGTGTCGGCTGTCGCACCTCACGATGCATGCGACCCAGCCTAGTGCCGTTCCAACTTGTTGATACTAAATCTGTCCACGAACGACGTACACGGTGCCTTCCTAGGCGCGAATAGTTGGAACGGCACTAGAAGATCTCACCGAACCAACCCGCCAGCCGGCGGGCGAGACGACCGACCGCGCTCCCCTCGATCGCGATGGGACCGCCGCTGTCGACGGCGTCCTGGCGGGCGCGCGCGCCGTAGAGCGCGAGCCCCACGCCGGTGGCGTAGACGGGGCTCTTCACGACGTCGGCGAGACCGCCGACCGTTTCCGGCAGCCCGCGCCGGACCGGCAGGTCGAAGACCGCCTCCGCCAGCTCGGGCACCCCCTCCATGATGGCGGTGCCCCCGGTGACCACCACGCCGGCGGTGGCGGCGTCGTGAAAGCCGGCCTTGCCGAACTCGCGCGCCACCAGCGTGAAGATCTCCTCGACGCGGGGCTGGACGATCTCCGAGAGGATCTGGCGTGAGAGCCGGCGGGGCCGGCGCCCGCCGACCGAGGGCACGTCGATCGTCTCCTCGGTCGACACCAGCGCCGTCAGCGCACAGCCGTAGCGGCGCTTGAGGTCCTCGGCGTCGGCGGCCGGCGTACGGAGCCCGACGGCGATGTCGTTGGTGACGTGATCGCCTCCCAGGGACAGGATGGCCGTATGCCAGATGGCGCCGTCGCGGAAGCAGGCAACGTCGGTGGTGCCGCCGCCGATGTCGATGAGGACGACCCCCAGCTCCGTCTCGTCGGGATAGAGGACGGCTTCGGCGGAGGCCAGCGGCTCGAGGACGATGTCGTGCACGGCCAGTCCCGCGCGGTTGACGGACCGGACGACGTTCTGGATGGAGGTGATGGCCCCGGTGACGATGTGCACCTCCACCTCCAGGCGGACACCCGACATGCCCACCGGTTCCCGGATGCCATCCTGATCGTCGACGACGAACGTCTGGGGCAGGACGTGGATGATCTCGCGGTCTTGCGGCAGGTTGATCGCGCGGGCCGCCTCGACGGCGCGCTCGACGTCGATCGGGCTCACCTCGCGCTCCTTGCCCGCCACGGCGACGACGCCCCGGCTGTTCACGCCGCGGATGTGGCCGCCCGCCACCCCGGCGTACACGCCGGAGACCTCGAAGCCCGCCATCTGCTCGGCCTCGGCGACCGCCTGCTTGATCGCCTCCACCGTAGCGTCGATGTTGACGACGACGCCCTTGCGGAGTCCCCGCGAGGGGGCGGCTCCAACGCCGATGACGTCGATCCCGCCGGCCCCGTTCGGCTCCGCGATCACCGCACAGATCTTGGTTGTTCCCACGTCCAGGCCCACGATGAGGTCCTTCGCCCTGGCGCGCGTTATCCCTGGCCTCCTCTCTTGAGCACCACCTGGTCGCGGAACCTGAGATCGATGGCGCTCACCGCGCCCTCCTCGCTGGCGACCTGCGACAGGACTCCTTCGAGGCGGGCCAGGCGCTCCTCCCAGTCTTCCGTGCCCAGCCGCACCTCGATGCCGTCCACCGTCCAGAGGACCGGCCCCTCCCGCCGGCTCATGTCGATCTCGGAGATCGCGGCGGCCAGTGGGCTGCCGCTCCGCAGCAGCGTCCGGATGAGCGCGATGGCAGCGCGGGCCTTCGGGGACGGCTCGGTCCGCATCGTCGCCACCTCGTCCTCGGTGAGACCGGTGATGACCGGGACGGGCGGGACCACCGCCTGGCGCTCCTCGCCCAGCACGCGGCCCTCCTCGTCCATCCAGTGCAGCCGGTTGCCGTGCACGAGCGTGAACGGGCGGCGCTCCTCGACGAGGATGGTGACGCGGCCGGGCAGCTCGCGGATCAGCTCCGCGCGGCGGATCTCGGGCAGCGCCTCGAGCCGGCCGACCACGGCGTCGGAGTCGACCCGCCAGAGGTTCGTCCCCGGCGCCACCCCCGCCACGTCCAGGATGCGCTCGGTCGGCACGCGGGCGGCGCCGCGCACCTCGACGGCCGTGATGGCGAAACGGGGCGTCGTGAAGACCCAGTGCACGGCCAGGGCCTGCAGCGCGAGCACCAGCAGCGCGGCGGCCAGGAACCCCACCCGGCGCGCCCACCGCGCGAGCCGGCGCGGGCGTTCGCGCCGCCCTCTGCTGCCCGGGCGGCCGAGCCGTTGCCGCGCGATGAACGCCGAGCGCTCCCCCAGATCGGTGAGCGCCATCCCGCCGCCCCGCGGGGAGACGAGCCCCCTCCTACTCACCAATGATCCGGATCTCGGTGTCGAGCGGGAGACTGAACTGCGTCTCCACCCGCTCGCGTGTGAGCTCCATCAGCGCCTGGACGTCGGCCGCCGTGGCGCCGCCGCGGTTGACGATGAAGTTGGCGTGCTTGGACGAGATCTCGGCCCCGTTGATCCGCTTGCCTTTCAGCCCCACCTTCTCGATCAGCCGCCCCGCGAAGTCGCCGGGCGGGTTCCTCCAGACGCAGCCCGCCGAAGCCAGGGCCAACGGCTGCGTCGCCTTCTTCACCTTGAGCCGTTGCTTGATGTCCTTCTGGATCTCCTGGAGCGGCCGCCGGGCCAGGCGCAGCCGGCAGCCGACGAGCACGGCGCCCCGCGGGAAATGGAAGGCGCGGTAGGTGAAGGCGCCCGCGTTGGGCTTGAACTCGCCCAGGGTGCCGTCGGGGTAGAGGAAGTAGGCGGCGGAGACGAAGTCGCCGATAGAGCCGTCGTGGGTCCCTGCGTTCATCGCCAGCGCGCCGCCGATGGTGGCGGGAATGCCTATCAGGCACTCGATACCGCCGAGGTTCAGGGCGGCGGCCTCGCGGATGAGGGCCGAGAGGCTGGCGCCCGCGCCCGCCACCGCTTCCTCGCCGTGGAAGTCGGTACGCCCCAGGCAACCTTCCAGCTTGAGCACGACCCCCCGCACGCCACGGTCGCGCACGAGCAAATTGTTGCCGCCGCCGATGACGATCACCGGCAGCTGCTCGCGCTCGGCGAAGAGCAGCGCGTGACGGATGTCGTCGATATCTTGAGGCACGATGAAGATGTCGGCCTGGCCGCCGATGCGCAGCGAGGTGTGGAAGCTCAGCGGCTCCTTGAACCGGACTTCCCCCCGGATTTCTCCTAGCATGTGGTCCTCCCTCGGAGCGAGTCGGCCTCGAGTCGGAGCAAGAGATCCGGAGCGATCTGGCCCACGTCTCCGGCGCCCAGCGTCAGCACCAGGTCGCCGGGCCGCGTGATTTGCACGAGGTGCTCGACCAGGCGCGCTCGGTCGTTGCCGAGGTACGTCACGTCGCGGTGGCCGTGAGCGCGTATCCCTTCCGCCAGGTCCTCGGCGCTGACGCCCGGAATGGGCGGTTCACCCGCCGGGTAGATATCCATGACGAACAGGACATCCGCCTGGTTGAACGCGGTGAGGAACTCCTGGCGGAGGTGGAAGGTCCGCGTGTAGCGGTGCGGCTGGAAGACGGTGACGACCCGGCAATCGAAGCCGGCTTTGGCGGCGGCCAGCGTCGCGCGGATCTCGGCCGGGTGATGGCCGTAGTCGTCGACCACCGTCACGCCGGCCGCCCGGCCCCGCACCTGGAAACGGCGCTGGACGCCCGCAAAGCCGGCCAGCGCCTTCTGGATCGTGATGAACGGGATCTCGAGGTCGAGCCCGACGCCGATGGCCGCCAGCGCGTTGAGGACGTTGTGGCGTCCCGGCACCTGGAGGCTGCACCCGCCCAGGAGCGCGCCGCGCCGGTAGACCTCGAACTGGCTCGTGAGGCCGGCCAGGTGCAGCCGGCGGCCGACCAGGTCGGCGCCGGACTCGAGGCCGTAGGTGATGACGCGCTTGTCGAGGCGGGGGATGAGCATCTGGATGTTCGGCTCATCCAGGCACAGGACCGCGGCGCCGTAGAACGGGACCTTGTTGACGAAGGCGACGAAAGCCTCTCGGATCGCGTCCAGCGTGCCGTAGTGGTCGAGGTGCTCGGCATCGATCGTCGTGACCACCGCGATCGTCGGCGAAAGCTTGAGGAAGGACCCGTCGGACTCGTCGGCCTCGGCGACCAGGAACTCGCCCTGCCCCAGGCGGGCGTTGGAGCCCAGGCTGGTGACCCGACCGCCCACCACGATGGTCGGGTCATAGCGCCCCTCGGCCAGGACGGCCCCGATCATGGAGGTCGTGGTGGTCTTGCCGTGGGTGCCGGCGACGGCGACGCCGTACTTCAGGCGCATGAGCTCGGCCAGCATCTCGGCCCGCGGAATGGTGGGGATCGCGCGCTGGCGCGCCACCTGCACCTCGATGTTGTCGCGAGAGACGGCGGACGAGTAGACCACGACGTGCGCGCCCTCGACGTGCGCGGCGTCGTGACCGGTGAAGATCTTGGCGCCGAGCTGCTCGAGCCGCTCCACCGCCTCGTTCCGCCTCTGGTCGGAGCCGGTCACCCGGTAGCCGAGGTTCAGGAGGATCTCGGCGATGCCGGACATGCCGCTGCCGCCGATGCCCACGAAGTGGATCTGCTGGTAGCGCTTAAACATTGGCATGCTGGGAGATGTTCACCAGCACCCCGGTGGCGGCCATCGTCACCAGCAGCGCGGAGCCGCCGAACGAGATGAACGGCAGCGGCAGCCCCTTGGTGGGCAGCAGCCCGGTGACGACGCCCACGTTGACCAGCGTCTGGGTGGCGATGAGCAGCGTGATGCCCAGCGCGAGATAGGCACCGAACGGGTCCGGCGCCCGCAGAGCGATGCGCAGCCCCCGCCAGATCAGCACGACGAAGAGGGCGATGACGGCGGCGGCGCCGACGAAGCCCAGCTCCTCGCCGATGATGGCGAAGATGAAGTCGGTATGCGACTCGGGCAGATAGAAGAGCTTCTGCTTGGACTCTCCGATGCCCCGGCCCCAGAGGCCGCCGCTGCCGAGCGCCAGCCACGACTGGATGATCTGAAAGCCGCTGCCGCGCGGGTCGGCCCAGGGATCGACGAAGGTAGTGACGCGGCGCAGCCGGTAGGGCGCCAGCCCGACCGCCAGCACCAGGAACGGCAGCGCCGCGGCCACGATCAGCAGGAGGTGCTGAATGCGGCTGCCCGCCAGGAAGAGCAGCCCGAACGTGACCGCGATCAGCGTGAAGGAGTTGCCGAGGTCCGGCTGCAGCAGGATCAGCGCGGCCAGGCCGCCGGCCACCGCCAGCGGCGGCAGGAGCCCGCGCCAGAAATCGTCGAGCCCCGCCCGCCTGCGGGCCAGGAACGCCGCCAGGTAAATCACCAGAGCGAGCTTGGCCAGCTCCGCGGGCTGAAACGAGATCGGACCGAGGCGAAGCCAGCGCCACGTGCCGTTGATCGGCTGGGCCAGCGGGGGGACGAGGACCAGCACCAGCAGGACGCCGGCCGCGATCAGGATCGGCCAGCCGAGCCGCTCCAGGCGCCGGTAGTCCAGCCGCAGCGCGGCCAACAGACATGCCCCGCCCAGCAGCGCCCAGAAGAATTGCTTGCGGAGGAACAGGTAGGGGTCGAGGAAGCGATCGGCGGCGACGATGGCGCTCGCGGAGTACACCATCACCACCCCGACCGAGAGGAGCAGCACCGCCACGCCCAGCAGCCACATGTCTGGCTGCAGCTTCCTCGGCATCTACTTGCTCTGGGGGGGAGCGCTCGCCGCTCCTCCCCCAGACCCCCCCACCGATTCTCGTCGGAGGGGGCCTGGACGGCCCCCTCCGAAGCCTCCCCCAGGAGGATTGCGCCGGCGAAGCCGGCGCTCGAAACCCCCTGTCCGGGCAGGCGTCAGCGTTCCCGCCATCAGGCCAGGCCTCCCACGAGGCCCTTGAAGACGTCGCCGCGGTGCTCAAAATTGTCGAACATGTCGTAGGACGCGCAGGCAGGCGAGAGCAGCACCACGTCGCCCGGCTGCGATACCGCGCGGGCCGCGTGCAGCGCCGCCTCCAGCGAGACGCTCGTCGTCCCCGGGATTCCCACCGCCTCCAGCGCCGCGGCGATCTTCGGGCCGTCCTGACCGATGATCACGGCGTGGCCGACACGACCGTGCGCGGCCACGGCCAGCGGCATGAAGTCCTGGCCCTTGCCCAGGCCGCCGGCGATGAGGACGATGCGCTCGGAAAAGCTCTCCAGCGCCTTGATGGTCGAGGCGACGTTGGTGCCCTTGGAGTCGTTGTAGTAGTGCACGCCCTTGAAGTCACGGACGAACTCGATGCGGTGCGGAACGCCCCGGAAGCGCGCGATGCCGCGGCGGATCGTCTCCGGCGCGATCCCCGTCCAGAGGGCGCAGGCCGTCGCCGCCAGCACGTTCTCCACGTTGTGGGCGCCGCGCAGGAAAATGTCGGTCAGCGGGCAGACCTGCTCGACCGCGCCGTTGAGCTTGGCGACGATCCAGCCGTCGCGGACGAAGAGGCCGTGGTCGAGCGCCCGGCGGCGGCTGAACCACACCACCGCGGCCCTGGTCCGGACGGCCAGCGCGCGCGTGGCCTCGTCGTCCCGGTTGAGGACGGCGCAGTCTGCGGCCGTCTGGTTGAGGAAGACGCGGGCCTTGGCCTCGACGTAGGCCTCGAAGCTTCCGTGCCGGTCCAGGTGGTCGGGCGTGAGGTTGAGCACGACCGCCACCCGCGGGTGAAACGTCTCGATCGTCTCGAGCTGGAAGCTGGAGACCTCGCAGACGGCGAGGCCGTCGGCGGGGAAGTCCAGCGCGCGCGCGGCCAGCGGTGTGCCGATGTTGCCGGCGATGAGGACGGGCCGGCCCTGCTCGCCGAGGAGCGCGCCGGTCAGCGTCGTGGTGGTGGTCTTGCCGTTGGTCCCCGTGATGGCCAGCGTGTCCGCCTCCATCGCCCGCCAGCCCAGCTCCAGCTCGCCGAGGATCGGGACGCCGGCCGACCGCGCCGGTTCCAGCTGCGGCGAGTCGAGCGGCACGCCGGGGCTCACCACCACCAGCTCGGCGCCCTGGACCGCTTCGGGATGCGTGCCGCCCACCAGCACACCCACGCCGAGCGTCTGCAGCTCGCGGACCTCGCGACCGAGCGCGTCCAGGGACTTGGTGTCGGTGGCGATCACGCGGGCCCCGATCGCGTGCAGCAGCCGCGCCGCCGCCACTCCGCTGCGGGCCAGCCCGACGACGGCCGCCCGGCGACCCTTGAAGCCCGCCAGATAGATCCCGCCCCGGGTGGCCACGTCGGCTTCTTCCAGCGTGCTCATAGGTCGGAGGGGGCGACTTCACAGGCGCGCCCCCCGGGCGCGACGGCCCCCGCCGAAATCCCTGGTCGGAAGGGACCGCGCGGCCCCCTCCAAGCCACCCCAGAGGGTTGCGCCGGCGAAGCCGGCGCTCGAGGAAGCGCGTTCGACTGTGGGGTTGACACTGGATGTCTCATGCGACGTCCCTCATCTCAGCTTGAGCGTGGACAGCGCCAGGAGCGCCAGCGCGAAGGAGACGATCCAGAAGCGCACCACGATTTTCGGCTCGGCCCAGCCGGCCAGCTCGTAGTGGTGATGCAGCGGCGCTCTCCGGAAGACCCGCCGGCCGGTGAGCTTGTAGCTCGCGACCTGGATGATCACCGAGGCCGCCTCCAGCACGTAGAGCCCGCCGACCAGGGGCAGCAGCAGCTCCGACTTCGTCAGGACGGCCAGCGTGCCGATGGCCCCGCCCAAGGCCAGTGAGCCCACGTCCCCCATGAAGACCTGGGCCGGATGACAGTTGAACCAGAGGAAGCCGATGGCCGCCCCGATCAGCGCCCCGCAGAAGACCGTCAGCTCGCCCGCGCCCCGGACGTTCAGGATTTTTAGATAATCCGCCGCCCGGAAGTTGCCGGTCAGGTAGGCGATGACGCCGAAGGCGCCGCCGGCCATGATGACGGGCCCGATCGCCAGGCCGTCGAGGCCGTCCGTCAGGTTCACCGCGTTCGAGGCCCCGACGATGACCAGCATCGCGAAGGGGATCCACCACCACCCGAGATCGAGGAGCCAGCCCTTGAGGAAGGGGATCGGCAGCACCGGCGCCCAGCCGTTCGACTCCGGCTGCCAGAAGACGATCTGCAGCAGCGCGAAGGCCAGCGCCAGCTGCAGGCCGAACTTCGTCCTCGCCGAGAGGCCCTTGCGGGTGCGCAGCTTCCGGAGGTCGTCCCACATCCCGATGAGGCCGAAGCCCGTCACGGCCAGCACCACGACCCATACGTAGCGGTTCGTGAGGTTCGCCCAGAGGAGCGTCGACAGCAGAAGAGCCCCGACGATCACGAGCCCGCCCATGGTCGGCGTGCCCTTCTTCAGGCGATGGCTGTCCGGCGTGTCTTCGCGGATCGTGTCGGCCTCGCGCTGCATCTCCCGGAGGTGCCGGATGATCCAGGGCCCGATCACCAGCGAGATGATCAGCGCGCAGATGAGCGCCATCAGCGACCGGAACGTCAGGTACCGGAAGACGTTGAAGACGATGTGGTCCTTCGCCAGCGGGACGAGCAAGTGGTATAGCATTCGTCACGCTCATTTCCCTTCGGGCCTGGCCAGTCGCGCGGCGAGTGCGTCGGCCACCCGCTCCATGCGCATCCCGCGCGAGCCCTTGACGAGGACGAGATCGCCCGGCGCCACGCGCTTGAGCAGGTGGGCGACGGTATCCTCGAACGTCATCGCGTGATGCGCCTCGCCGAGCCCGCTCTCGCGGGCCGCCTCGACGGCCAGGCGGCTGTGGGCGCCCATGCCGATGAATTCCGTCGCCCCGGCGGCCACCACCTGCCGCCCCACGTTGCGATGGGCCTCGTCCGTCACGTCGCCCAGCTCCAGCATGTCACCGAGCACGACGACGAGACGGCTCGATCCACGATGGGCCACCGCCGTGTCCAGCGCCGCCTTCACGGAGGTCGGGTTGGCGTTGTAGGTGTCGTCCAGGATCCTCACGTCGCCGACCCGCTGCCAGATGCAGCGGCCCTTGACGGGCCGGGCGCTCTCGAGCCCGCGGGCGATCTCGGGCAGCGAGAATCCCAGGGCCACCCCGGCGGCCGCCGCGGCCAGGGCGTTCGTCAGGTTGTGACGGCCGATGAAGCCCAGGATCACGGCCTGGCGCGCGCCCCCCGCCTCCAGCGTGAACGTGAGCCCGCGCGGGTCTTCCGCCACGTCGCCGACGGCGCGGACCGCCGCGGTGGCGGCGCGGCCGTAGGTGAGGACGTGGGCAGCGGTCTCGCGCGCCATGCTCATCACGCGGGCGTCGTCGGCGTTCAGGACGGCCCAGCCGGCGGCGCCCAGCACCCGCACCAGCGCCGCCTTCTCCTCGCGCACGCCGGCCAGCGACCCCAGGAACTCGGTATGGACGCTGGCCACGGTGGTGACGACGCCGACGGTGGGCGCGGTCAGCCCGCTGAGATAGGCGATCTCGCCCCGCTGGTTCGTTCCGATCTCCACCACCAGCGCCTCGTGCTCGGACGCCAGCCGGAGCAGCGTCAGGGGCAGCCCCCACTGATTGTTGAAGCTCGACTCGGATCTGAGAACCCGCCAGCGCTGGCCGAGCACGGCCGCGAGCATCTCCTTCGTCGTCGTCTTGCCGTTCGAGCCGGTGACGGCGACGACGGGAACGTCGAACTTGGCGCGATGCGCCGCCGCCAGGCGCCCCAGCGCCTTCGTCGTCTCCTCGACCAGGACCAGGGGGACGCCGGACGGAATCGGGTCCGGCACGTGGTGGACGACCAGGCAGGAGGCCCCGCGGCTGGCCGCCTCGGCGACGAAGGCGTGCCCGTCCAGACGATGGCCACGGATGGCGAAGAACGCCTCCCCGACGCCGAGCGTGCGGGAGTCGATGGAGATGCCGTTGGCGAAGATGGCGAGGTCGCCCACCACCAGCGCGCCCTGGGTCGCCCGAACGATCTCCTGCACGGTGATGACAGGCATCGCTCTCCTCAGGCCGTCCGCTCCGCCAGGATGTGCCGCGCCACGTCGCGATCGTCAAAGGGCAGGACGGCGGACCCGACGATCTGGTAGGTCTCGTGTCCCTTGCCGGCGATCACCACGGTGTCGCCGGCCTGGGCCCACCCGAGCGCCTCCGCGATCGCGGCGCGGCGGTGCGCCTGCCGCGTGTAACGGCGCTCGTCCAGGCCCGCCCGCCGGATACCCGCGACAATCTCGTCGATGATGGCCTCCGGCGACTCCGAGCGCGGGTTGTCGGAGGTCACCCAGATCCGGTCGCCGAGCTGCGCGGCGATCCCGCCCATGATCGGCCGCTTGCCGCGGTCGCGATCACCGCCGCAGCCGAAAACGACCCCCAGGCGGCCGCTCGTGAGCTTCCGGGCGGTGGTCAGGACGCGCGCCAGCGCGTCGGGCGTGTGCGCGTAGTCGACGACGACGAGGAAGGGCTGGCCCGCCCGGATCTGCTCGAAGCGTCCGGGGACGGTGCCCACCCGACCGAGCGCCTGCGCGATCGTGGCCGGCGTCAGCCCCAGCGCGATGCCGGTCGCGACCGCGCCCAGGAGGTTCATCACGTTGTGCTCGCCGATCAGCGGCGAGCGGAGCTCCACCGGACCGCGCGGCGTGGCGGCTACGAGCCGCACGCCCTCGAGCGTCGACGCCCACTCCCCGACGCGGATGGCGGCACCCGGGCCGAGCCCGAACGTCAGCACCGGCACCGTCAGCCCGCGAGTCATCTCGGCCGCCGACGGGTCGTCGGAGTTGACGACGGCCGTCCGCCCGGCCTTGGGCGAGCCCTCCAGCAGCTCGAAGAGGCGGCGCTTGGCGCGCCGGTAGTCGTCGAGCGTGCCGTGAAAGTCCAGATGGTCCTGCGTCAAGTTCGTGAACACGGCGACGTCGAACGTCAGCTCGTCGACGCGCGCGAGCGCCAGCGCGTGCGAGGACACTTCCATCGCGACGCCGCGAACGCCCTCCGCGTACATGCTCGCCAGCATTGACTGAAGCGCCAAGGCGTCGGGAGTGGTCTGGCCGGCGGGCAGAGTCCGGTCGCCGATCCGGTACTGGATCGTACCGATGACACCGGTCCTCAACCCACGGGTTTGCAAAAGCGCCTCCACGAGATAGGACGTCGTCGTCTTGCCGTTTGTTCCCGTGATCCCCACAACCGTGAGCCGCCGCGAGGGATGCCCGTAGTAGGCGTCGGCCGCGCGCCCCAGCGCCGCGCGCGCCGAGGGCACCAGCACCTGGGCCACTGGGATGTCCGGCAGCCCCGCCCCCTCGGTGATGACGAGCGTCGCGCCCCGCTGCACCGCCTCGGGGATGAAGCGCCGGGCGTCCTGTCGCAACCCGGGCACCGCGACGAAGCAGTGGCCGGGCTCGACCTTCCGGGAATCATCGGCGATGCCGCTGACCCCGGTGGGCGGGCGGCCAACCACCGTCTTCTCGGGCAGCGCCGCGAGGAGCTCGCTCACGGGCATGGCGCGTCCCATGTCACTGGCTGCCTCGCGATCGGGACGCCAGCACCAGCCGGGCCGAGGCGCCGGGCTCGAGCGCCGTCCCCGCTGCGGGCACCTGGCGGACGACGAGCCCGTTCCCGGCCACGTCCACGCGCAGCCGGAGCGGGGCGAGGGTCGCGAGGGCCGGGCGGAGCGCCTTGCCGCGCAGCTCGGGCATGAGCGGCCGCCCCTCGGCGGACGGCGCGTCGGCGGCCAGGCTGACCAGCCGCACTCGCGCGCTCATCGGCGGCTCGACGCCCGGCCCGGTGACGATCTGCACGGGCCGCGCGTCGCGCGGCGGCACCTGGAGGTAGCGCAGCACCTCGCGCCCGATCGCTGCGAAGACCGGCGCGGCCGCCTCGCTCCCCCACTGCTCGTTCCTGGGCTCGTCGAGCATGACGAGCATGACGAAGCGCGGCTCGTCGGCGGGGGCGAAGCCGACGAACGACAGCACGCCCGGCGCCCGCGAGTAGCGCCCGGTGGCGGGGTCGAGCTTCTGGGCGGTGCCGGTCTTGCCGGCGACCTGATAGCCGGTGATGGCGGCGTTGCGGCCGGTGCCCGCGTCGACGACGCCGACCAGCAGCCGCGTGAGCGTGCGCGACGTCTCCGAGGAGATCACCTGGCGGACGGCCACCGGTTCGAAGCGGCGCGCCTCGCGGCCGTCGGCGTCGAAGACCGCCCGCACCAGATGCGGCTGCATGAGCGTGCCGCCGTTGGCAATGGCGCCGAACGCCGCCACCATCTGGAGCGCGGTGACGGACACCTCCTGGCCGATCGACATGGTGGGCAGCGACAGGGCCGACCAGCGCTGGGGATCGCGCAGCATTCCGCGGCTCTCGCCCGGCAGGCCCACGCCGGTGGGCGCGCCGAAGCCGAAGGCGCTCAGGTAGCGGTGGTAGCGGGCGCCACCGAGCGCCAGCCCGACCTTGATCGAGCCGACGTTCGAGGAGTGCTGCAGCACCTCGGCGAAGGTGAGCCACCCGTACTTCTTCCAGTCGTGGATCGTCGTCCGGGCGATCGTGATCGCGCCGTTTTCACCGAAGACGCGGTCGTGGGGACGGACGACCCCTTCCTCGAGCGCCGCCGCCGCCAGGATCACCTTGAGGGTGGAGCCCGGCTCGAAGGGGTCGGTGATGGCGCGATTGCGCCAGGCGTCACGCAAGGGAACGTCGAGGAAGGTGTTCGGGTTGAACGTCGGGCGGATCGCGATGGCCAGGACGTCCCCGGTGCGCGGCTCCAGAACCACCGCCATCGCGGTCTTGGCGCCCGTCCGCCGATAGAGGGCGTCGATCTCACGCTCGGCTACGTACTGGACGTTGGCGTCGAGCGTCAGCATGACGCCGTGGCCGGGCAGGGGCGGCTGGAGCACGTGCTGGGTGACGACGTCGCGGCCGAGCGCGTCGCGGCCCACCACGGCCTTGCCGGGCGCGCCCTGCAGGGTGTCGTTCCACGCCCGCTCGATGCCCTCCAGCCCTCCGTCGACGCCCTCGAAGCCGAGGACGTGGGCGGCGAGCTCACGGTTGGGATAGAGCCGGAGCGGCTCGGCCACGAGCCCCAGCCCGGGCTCCCGCAGCGCGCGGACCTGCTCGGCCACCGCCGGCGGCAACCGCCGCCTGAGCCACACGAACGGACGCGGGCTGACGAGGGCCGCGTGCAGCTCGGCCTGGGACATCCTCACGATGGGCGCCAGCCGGGCGGCCACGCGCACGGGATCGCCCACGCCGCGGGGCTGGGCGAAGAGCGATTCGGCCGGACTGGAGGCGGCCAGGATCGCCCCCTGGCGGTCGACGATCGGTCCGCGCTGGGCGTGGAGCACCACGGTGCGGGAGTACTGGCGCTCGGCCATCGCCGACAGCTCCGCGTGGCGCAGGATCTGGAGCTGGCCCAGACGCGCCGTGACGCCTGCAAACGCGACGGCGAGGATGGCCGCCAGAATGAGGACGCGCGGGCGCAAACCCTGGACGCTCACTGTAGTAGCGGAGCCCTCCCGACCGTGTCAGACCGCGGGGGAGCGCCGAGCGACGCCACCCGGTTCCGTTCCGCGGCGGCCAGGCCGGCGGGGCCGGCCATGAACTCGCGCGCCAGGCGCACCTGCTGCCGTCCGGGGGTCGTCAGACCGAGCTGGCGCGCCCGCGTTTCGACCCGGCCCGGCGACCGGAGGGTCGCCACCTCGATCTCCAGCTGGCGCATCAGGCCCGCGAGGCGGGCGCGCTCGGCGTGCAGCGCATCGAGCTGGTAGCCGAGATGCACCTGCTGCACCCGCAGGCCGACGAGCACCAGGCCGCTGACCATGAAGAGGACGGCGGCCGCGAGTGCCAGGATCAGGGCCCGGCGCACGCGGGGATCGCGTTCACGATGGAGTCGCTGTGGCTGTGTCACGGCACCCGCTCCAGCACGCGCAGCTTCGCGCTCCGGGCGCGGGGATTGGCCCGCACCTCGTCGTCCCCGGGCACGAGGGGCGACGGCTCCACGACGGCGTAGGCGCCGTCAGCCGTGAGCGAACGGAACGTCAGCTTCACGATGCGATCTTCGCCCGAGTGAAAGGAGATGACGGCCAGGCGCCCTCCGGGCGATAACAGGTCGGCCGCGCCGGGCAGCGCCTGGCGCAGCGCCCCGGGTTCGTCGTTGACGGCCATCCGCACGGCTTGGAACGTCCGCGTGGCGACGTGCAGGCGACGCGGCCACGCCCGGCGCGGCACGGCGCTGCGCACGGCCGCGACCAGGTCGCCCGTGGTTCGCAGCGGCCGGCGGCGCACGATCGCGCGGGCGATCCGGCGCGCGTGGGGCTCGTCGCCGCACTCGGCGAGGATGCGCGCCAGCTCCGCTTCCGGCAGGCGATTGAGCAGCCTCTCCGCCGTCTCGCCGCCCGCCGGGTCCAGGCGCATGTCCAGAGGCTCGTCGCCCTGAAACGAGAAGCCGCGTCGCGATTCTTCGAGCTGATACGACGACACGCCGAGGTCGAGCAGGACAGCCTCCGCGCGCTCGACGCCGTGGTCACGGGCGACGGCGCGCAGGCGGCCGAAGTTGGCGCGGGTCAGACGCACCCGGTCCCCGAACCGCTGCAGACGCGCGGCCGCCCGGACGAGCGCCTCGGGATCGACGTCCAGCCCCAGCAGCCGGACGCCCCCCGTGCTCGTCGCCAACAGCGCCTCTGCGTGTCCACCCATGCCCACCGTCCCGTCGATCACCCAGCCCTCGCGCCGCGGTCGCAGGAGGAACGCGACCTCGTCGGTGAGGACGGGGATGTGAACCGCTATACCCCCAGTTGCGACAACCGCTCGAACAGCGAGGGCAGCCCGTCGCCGTTCGTCCGCTCGTATTCGTCGAACCGCGGGCGATCCCACACCTCGAAGTACCGGCGGCCCGGCCCCAGCAGCGTCACGTCCTTCACCAGGCCCGCCTGCTGCCGGCTGTCGGGCGGGAGGAGAATCCGACCCACGTTGTCGAGGGCGACCTCCTTCGCGCGCGAGATGTAGAGCCGTCCCAGCTTCCGCACCTCCGGGTCGAACTGCGACTGCTCGCTGATCCTGCCCTCGAGGCGCTCCCATTCCTCCAGCGGGTGCACCTCAAGCGAGTTTTCGTTCGGCACGACGATGAGCCTGCCGTCGTACTGGGCGAGCTCGTCCCGGAACTTGGCCGGCACGCTCAACCGCCCCTTCGGATCGATCGTGTGCTGATAGCGGCCCCTGAACATGGCTCCCTGGTGAGACTGGGACACCCACTTCATCCCACTTTGCCCCACTTGAGTGGCGAGGTTACATTTGCCAAAAAGGCCTGTCAAGGGAAAAACACACGATTTTTTAAGGAAATTCAGGACAGGGCCGCAGCCGCCAACCTGTAGGGTTTCCCACCGGGGTGCTCCCCCTCAGGTGGGGCCCCCGGACCTCCCTCAGCGAGGCTGGTAGTAGCGGAGCGCCTCCGGGATCCAGGCCTCGATCTGGCGGATCCTCGTCTCGGGGGACGGATGGGTCGAAAGGAACTCCGGGGGCCGCGGCTGGCCGCGGCCGGCCTCCGCCATGCGCACCCACAGGTCGCGCGCGGCCGACGGGTGATAGCCCGCCTTGGCCATGTAGACGAGGCCGAGGTGGTCGGCTTCCGACTCCTGGCCCCGGCTCCAGGGCAGGAGCAATCCGACAGCGGCGCCGGCGCCCAGCAGCGACGCGACACTCTGCACGGTCTGCGGGTCATGGCGGGCCAGCGCCACCTGCGTAGCGGCGAGCCCCGTTTGCACCAGGAGCGTCTGGCTGATGCGCTCACCGCCGTGGCGCGCGATCGCGTGGGCCACCTCGTGGCCGAGCACCGCCGCCAGTCCGGCGTCGTCGCGCGTGATCGGCAGGATGCCCGTGTAGACGGCCACCTTACCGCCCGGCAGCGCGAACGCGTTCACCGCCTTGCTCTCGAGCACCTTGAACTCCCACTGGTAGTCACGGCGTCCCGTCGCCTCGGCGATGCGCCGGCCCACGCGGGTGACCTGGTCGTTCAGCGCGGGATCGCCTGAGACCGTGGCCTTGCTGAGCACCTCCCGGTAAGCGGTGAGCCCCATCTGGATCTCTTGGCTCTCGGGTAGCAGCATGATCTGGCTGCGGCCGGTGACGGGGACGGTCTGGCAGGCGACGACGACGAGCAGGACGACCGCGAGCGCGGGAAGGCGAAACGCCTTCATGGCCCCGATTCTACCCCCCCCGGGGGCCAGGATCAGCGGTTGCGCAGGCGCACCTGGGTGGCGATCGTCGTCGCCACGCGACGAGCCGGATCCGCCGCCGGGCGATCGGGCTCGGTCGTCAACACGATGGCGACGGCGCGGATCTCGTCGGGCGTCATGGTCGGGTGGCCGCGGGCGTCGAGGTACGTCAGCTCGAGGTCGCGCACGCCGTTGACGATCGGCTGAGCGCCGCCGCCGGCGTTGCGCCGCAGGACGCCGCTGGCCAGGAGCCAGGTGATCGTCTCCCGTCTGCCCGCGCTGGCCCCGTCGCCGTCCAGGTCGAGATGGATCACGATGCGCGAACGCTCGGCGACCGAGATCGCGGGAAACGACGCGCCGCTGGCGCCGTATCCGGCCTGGCGGATCTCTCGGGCCATCCGCTCCAGCGCGATACGGGCGCTCTGCTGCGACTCGACACGGGCCACACCGGCCGCGTACATCCGCAGTCCCTGCTGAAGCAACGTGAGGGTGGCTCCCATCACGAGCCCCAGCACCGCGAGCGACGCGAGCAAGTCGGCGAGCGACATGCGCGCAGCGTCTGATCACGGCGCGGGCGCGTCAATGTCCAACGTTGTGGTGAGTCCCGATGCTGACACCGCCCGGCCTCGGCCTGACAATCCGAACCACCCCCAAGGGTGCGCCGGCTTCGCCGGCGCTCGGAAAGCGGGCGCGGTGAGCTCGCGCTATTCCCCGACGGCCTGCTAGTGCGCCTCCAGCTAATTCCGGCGCTGCCCCAACGGGTGCCCTGCCGGGTGCCGGTCCAAGTAACGAGCCAGACGAGGCCCCGCAGGAGGAGCTGAGCAGCGGTCGCCGCTGCGAAGCGACGCTTCAGTGGCCCCGAGGGAGGCGCCGGCCGGAGGCGTACGCGGTTGTACGTCGAGGACCGGCGCCGACCGAGAACGAAGTATGGCGAAGTTAATTGGACCGGCACTAGATCCTCGGAGGGGGCCTCGACGGCCCCCTCCGAGGCCTCCCCCAGAACGGATTGCGCCGGCGAAGCCGGCGCTCGAAAGCGGCGGTTACTCCGACACGCTCCTAGCCGATGGGAGGGCGCCGGGCCCCCCAGGGGCGGACGCGCTCAAAGGCCGCCGAGGCGCGCAGGACCGACGCGTCGTCGTAGCGGCGCCCGACGATCTGGAGCCCGATGGGCAGGCCGTCCCTGGTGAACCCGCACGGCACCGACGCCGCCGGCTGGCCCGTGCAGTTGAACGGGAACGTGAAGGGGATCCAGGCGTACGCGGACACCGGCTTGCCGGCGATCTCGGTCGGGTTGTCGAGCCCCACCTTGAACGGTGGGCAGGCGATCGTCGGCGTCAGCAGCAGATCGTACTTTTCGAAGAAGGCCCGGGGGTGCTGCCACCAGGCCAGACGGTCGAACCACGCCTGCACGAAGCGCGTCGGCGGGTTCTTCAGCGTCGCCTCGATGAGGCGTACCAAACCCGGCTCGATCTCGTCGCGCCGGTTCATGTAAGGCGCCATGCGGGTGGCGATCCCGCCGCAGAAGAGCTGCTCCCAGCACTCGCGCGGCGACGGCCAGGCGGGCGTGACCTCCTCGACGCGACATCCCAGCTCCCGAAAGGCCTTCGCGGCCGTGGCGCACACCGCGCGGACCTCGGGATCGAGGGCCTCCACGAAGCCGAGGTCGGCGCTCCAGGCCACGCGCCAGCCCTTCAGGCTGGAGCGCAGCGCCTTGACGTAGTCCACCCGCGCCGCCGGCAGCGAGTACTGATCGCGCTCGTCGGGGCCCGCGCAGACCTGCGTCATCAGCGCGGCGTCGGCCACCGTCCGCGTCAGGGGGCCGATGTGCGACAGGCTCCAGGCGCCGCTGACCGGGTAGGTCGGGATGCGCCCGTAGGAGGGCTTGAAGCCGAAGATCCCGGCGCAGGAGGCCGGGATACGGATCGAGCCCCCGCCGTCGGTGCCGATGTGCAGCGGCCCCAGCCCGGCGGCGGCGGCCGCCGAGGCGCCGCCGCTCGAGCCGCCCGGCGTGCGGTCGAGGTTCCAGGGGTTGCGGGTGACGCCGAAGAGCAGATTGTGCGTGGCGCCGATCCAGCCGAAGGTCGGCGTGTTGGTCTTGCCGATCATGATGCCGCCGGCGGCCTTCATGCGCTCGACCATCGGCGCGTCCTCGGTGGGGACGTTGTCGCGGTAGAGCGACGTGCCGAAGGTCGTCCGCACGCCCCTGGTGATGACGAGATCCTTGACCGAGAACGGCACGCCGTGCAGCGGGCCGAGCTTCGCCCCCTTCCTCATGAGCTGACGCTCGGCCAGCTTGGCAGCCTGGCGGGCCTCGTCGGCGGTCAGGGTCACGAACGCGTTCAGCTTGGGATTGATCCTGTCGATCCGATCGAGCACGGCATCGACGACCTCCACCGGCGAGACTTTCTTCTTCCGGATCTGGGCCGCCAGCCCGGTAGCCGACAGCCAGCAGAGCTCATCCCTGGACATCAACGCTCTCCTCAGGAGGACAGGTGAAACACGACCATCTTCAGCTCGGTCATCTCCTCGATGGCGTAGGCGGGGCCCTCCTTGCCGAAGCCGGATTCCTTGAGCCCGCCGTACGGCATGAGATCCGCGCGCCACTGCGGGCCCCAGTTGATGTGCAGGTTGCCCGACTGCACCTCGCGGGCGAACTTCCACGCCCACTCCAGATTCTCGGTGAAGATGCCGGCCGCCAGCCCGTAGTTCGAGTCGTTGGCCAGCGCGATCGCCTCGTCGATGTCACCGAACGGCGTGACGGCGACCGCGGGGCCGAACAGCTCGTCGCGGGAGATCCGCATCTCGGGCTTCACGTCGGCGACGATGGTGGGCTCGTAGAGGGCCCCCTGCCGCTTGCCGCCGGTGACGAGCCGGGCGCCGCTGGCCACCGCTTCCTTCACCCACTCGTCGACGCGGACGGCCTCCCGCTCGCGGACCATGGGCCCCACCTTCACCGTCTCGTCGAGCTGGTTGCCGACCTTGAGCGCCTGAACTTTGGGGCGGAGGGCGTCGAGGAAGTCCCCGTAGACCTTGCCGGCGGCGAGCACGCGCTGGGTAGAGATGCAGACTTGGCCCGCGTTGGCGTAGCCCGTGGCCGCCACCGCCGCCGCCACCTTGTCCAGGGCGGCGTCCGGCATCACGATGACGGGCGCGTTGCTGCCGAGCTCCATGGTGACGCGCTTGATGCCGGCCTGCTTGCAGATGCGCTCGCCGACGTCGCGGCTGCCGGTGAAAGTGATCTTGCGCACCCGCCGGTCGGTGACCAGCAGGTCGCCGATCTCGCCGCCCGAGCCGGTGAGCGTGTTGATGCCCTCGGGCGGCACGCCCGCCTCCAGCAGGATCTCGGTGAGCTTCAGCGCCGAGAGCGGCGTGTCGGTGGCGGGCTTCAGCACCACCGCGTTGCCGCCCGCCAGCGCCGGGCCCACCTTGTGGCAGACCAGGTTCAGCGGGAAGTTGAAGGGACTGATGGCCACCACGACGCCGCAGGGCACGCGAATCGTCACCCCGAACTTCCCGGCCCCGCCGGGCGCGCCATCGAGCGGCACCGTCTGGCCGTGCAGGCGCTTGGCCTCCTCGGCCGAGCCCATGATGGTCTCGAAGGCGCGGTTGGCCTCGAGCCGGCCCTCGGCGATGACCTTCCCCTCTTCCTCGGAGATCGTCTGGGCGAGGTCCTCCTGGCGGGCGGCCATCAGCTCCGCCGCCTTCCGGAGGATCTTCCAGCGATCGTAGCCCGAGAGCTTGGCCATGACCCGGGCGCCGCGCTCGGCCGACCGGAGCGCGCGCTCCACGTCGCTCTTGTCCGCCCGCGGCACCGTGTCGAGGACGGAGTTGTCGTAGGGGTTGTGGACCTCGATCGTGTTGGGCTTGTCGGTCCATTGACCGGCCACGTACATCTTCATGACTGTGCTCCTTCGTCAGGGCCGGGGCGGCCGGCCTTGCGGCCCGCCCTGGCCCGGCTGGAATCCGGCTTCCGATGCTTCATGTCCGCTCCGTGTCCCTCCGGAAGCGCGGGGTGCCGCGCCGGCGCCACCTCCCTACCGCCCCCGCAGGCGGGGATCCAGTGTATCGCGCAGGGCGTCGCCGAGTAGGTTGGAGCCGAAGACGGCGAGGCTGATGGCCATTCCCGGGAAGAGCACGAGGTGGGGCGCCTTCTGCGCGTACTCCGCGGCCGACACCGACAGCATGCGGCCCCACGACGGATAGGGCTCCGGGACGCCGAGCCCGAGGAACGAGAGCGTCGCCTCCACCAGGACGGCGCCTCCCAGCTGGGCAGTCGACAGCACGATGAAGGTGCCGATCGTGTTCGGGAGGATGTGGCGAAACGCGATCCGCAGGTGGCGGACGCCGAGAGCGCGGGCGGCCTCCACGTACTGCATCTCGCGGATCGACAGCACGCTCGAGCGGATCACCCGGGCGGCGCGGGGGATGATCGGCACGGAGATCGCGATGACGACGTTGTGGATGGCCGGGCCCAGCGCGGCCGACATGACCAGCGCCAGCACCAGCAGCGGCAGCCCCTGGAGGATGTCGAGGACGCGCTGCGAGATGAGATCGGTCTTCCCGCCGAAGTAGGCCGACAGCAACCCGATGATGCCGCCCAGCACCGATCCCAGCAGGGTCGACATCACCCCGACGACGAGCGACACCCGCGCGCCGTGGACGATGCGGCTGTAGATGTCGCGCCCGAGGTGATCGCTGCCCAGCCAGTGGCCTGCGCTGGGCGGCGCCAGCGTGTTGGCGGCGTCGGTGGCGATGGGATCGTGGGTCGCCAGGACTTCCGCGAACAGGGCGCTCACCACCAGCAGCAGCATGAGCACGCCCCCGGCGGCGCCCAGCGGCTTCTTGCGACAGAACCGGCCGATGGCCGTCCAGGTCCCGATCGGCTCGGCCACCCGCGGGGCGGCGATGATGAGCTCGAGGCCGGTCTCGGCGACGACGGGCTTAGTCGCCATACGAGCGACGAGCGGTGAGCCTCACCGCCGGGCGAGCAAACCGGCCCAGATGCGAGGCGGCGAGGAGCGACAACTGAGGCGTACGCGGTTGTACGTCGAGGACCGGCGTGGGAGTGCGAGCCGCAGGACGGCGGCGGGCTGGGCCCCGCCCGTCCGAGGCGAGCCTGCGAACAGTCGTGCGAAGCCGCAGCGTGCTCGGCACGCGAGGCGAGCCTGCGTGAGTCCGAGAACGAAGTATGGCGAAGTTAATTGGACCGGCACTAGTCGGCATAGCGCACCCGCGGGTCGAGCCACCCATAGAGCAGGTCCACCACCAGATTCGTCAGGATCACCACGATGGCGGTGAACATCACCAGGTTCTGAACGATCGGATAGTCGCGCCAGAGGATCGCCTGCACGAGGAACCTCGCCACCCCCGGGAGGTTGAACACGGTCTCGGTGACCACGAGGCCGCCGATGAGGAAGGCGAACTCGAGGCCGATGACGGTCACCACCGGCAGGATGGCGTTCTTCAGCGCGTGCCGCCAGATCACGACCCGCTCGCTCTGCCCCTTCGCCCACGCCGTCCGGATGTAGTCCTCGCGCATCACCTCCAGGACGGCCGAGCGGGTGATCCGCATCATGAGGGCCGAGAACCGGTACCCGACGGCGAGCGCGGGCAGGAGGAACTGCACCAGGTGCACCTTGAGGTTCTCGGTGGGCGACATATACGTCAGCGGCGGCATCCAGCCAACCCAGGCGACGAGCGCCAAGATGATGACCATGCCGAGCCAGAAAGCCGGCATGGAGAGACCGGCCAGCGAAAAGATGCGCAACCCGTAATCGAGGGCGGTGTCCTGCCGAACCGCGCTGATGACCCCGGTGGGCACACCGAGCAGCACGGAGAACAGCGTGGCCAGGACGGCCAGCTCCAGCGTGACCGGGACCAACGGCCTGATCACCTGCCAGGCGGGCAGATCGTAGCGATAGGACTTGCCGAGGTCGCCGGTGAAGATGTCCCGGAGCCAGGTGGCGTATTGGACCCAGATCGGCTTGTCGATCCCCAGCTCCTTCATGATCAGCTTCTTGTCGGTCTCGTTCACGTAGCCAGCGGCGGCGAAGAGGATGTCGACGATGTCGCCCGGGGCCAGACGCATGAGGACGAAGATGACGACCGACATGCCGAACAGGGTCAGCACGGCGATCGCGAGGCGCTGAGCGATGTAAGTTCGCACGTGGGAAGATTTCGGAGGCGGCCGTCGAGGCCCCCTCCGACGTGATGAGTGGTTACTTGTCCATCCAGACGTCCTGCAGCCGGCCGAAGTTGTAGATGTTGTGGTGAGGGACGAGGTTCTTCACGTGCGGCCACTGCGCGAAGTAGTCGAGCCGCCAGCCCATCATCGGGCGGGCCGCGTCCTCCTCGAGCTTCTTCTGGATCTGCCCGACCAACGTCGTCCGCTTCCTGCGGTCGAGCTCCTGGGACTGCTGGTCGAACATCTTCATCACCTGCTCGTCGCAGTAGTCGGTGTAGTTGCGCGGAGATCCGCAGGCGAAGTTCTCGTAGAAATTCCCGTCCGGGTCATCCACGCCCAGGCCGGTGAGGTTGGTTCCCATCTGGTAGTCTCGGCGGGTGACCAGGGGGTGCCACTGGGCCGTCTCGATCTGCGTCAGTGTCGCCTCCACCCCTACCTGCTTCAGCTCGTTGATCACGAACGAGGAGAAGTCGATGTAGATGGCGATCGCCCGCGTTTTGATCTCGACCTTCAGCGGGTTGGATGGAGTGAAGCCAGCCTCGGCGAGAAGCTTCCTGGCCTTGGCCTTGTCCTCCGCCGGCTTGCCGTAGCCGGGGAGCTGGTTGAGGTCCTTCTCGAGCAGCCCCCAGAACCCGTACGGCCTCGGCTGCAGCGAGGCACCGACCACTGCACCGCCCTGGTGGACCGCTCTGACGTAGGCGCGGCGGTCGATGGCCAGGCTCATCGCGCGCCGCACCTTCACGTTGTCGAAGGGCGGCTTCTTGACGTTCATGATGAGATTGTCGTTGACGTTGGCGCCCACCTCGCTGATGACCATGTTGGGGACGGCCGCCCTGAGCTGCTCGGCGGTGGCCTTCGACGTTTCGCCCGGGAAGGCGATGTCCAGCCGGCCGGCCTGGATCGCCGCCGTCCGCGTGCCGCGCTCAGGGATGATCACGTACTTGAGGCCGTCGAGGTACGGACGGCCCTTGGCCCAGTAGTCGTGGTTCCGGACGTACTCGATGTACTCGCCCTTCCGCCACTCCTTGACCTTGAAGGGGCCGGTGCCGACGCAGCGGGTGCGGAACTCCGCCGGCGGGATGTGGGCCGGGTAGACCGGTGAGTACCCGGAGGCCAGCATCATCAGCAGCGAGGGCTGCGGCCGCTTGAGGTGGAAGATCACCGTGTGCGGGTCGGGCGCCTCGATGCTCACGACGTTGGCGTACCAGTCCTTGCGGGGATTGATCCGCAGCTTGGCCGGCGCGTCCTTCGCCTCGCGGATCATGTCGAAGGTGTACTTGACGTCCTTCGAGGTAAAGGGCTGGCCGTCGTGCCACTTGACCCCTTTGCGGAGGAAGAAGACGAGGTTGCGGTAGTTGTCCTGCCAGGACCACTTCTCGGCCAGCTCGGGAATGATGGTGTCCATGCTCTCGACCGGCTTCAGGGGGTCGAAGAGCACGAGGTTGTTGAAGCACGGCATGCTCGGCCACACGGTGGAGATCGTCGCCGTCTCGTGGATCGAGAAGCCCTGGGCCAGGTCCTCGCGCTGCATGACGTTGAGGACCCCGCCGGACTTGGGCGCCTGGCCGACGGCCGGCGTGCCGGCGGCGATCACGGCGAGGAGCCCGGCGACGACGATGAGGGATGCCGCGAGGGGCAAGCGTGGCATGAGCGCTCCTCCTGGGAAGATCCTGAGTCCGAGGATGGCTGAGTGTACGTGAAAACCGGCGAGCGGACAATCCGGCGCGGTCGCGTCCGCCTCAGCCCTTCACGGCGCCCGCCGTGAGGCCGGACACGTAGTAGTCGAGGAAGAGCAGCGTCGGTCAGAGCAGACGCACCAGCAGGTGGATCGCATAGAGGAGACCGCCGGCGAGCCCCCCGACTACGGTGCCGTTGACGCGGATGTACTGCAGGTCGTCGCCCGCGTGCTCCTCGATGAGCCGCACCGCGCCCTCCGGCCCCAGCGCGTGCACACCCTTCTCGATGAACGCGGCGATGCGGCCGTGGTGGCGCTCCACCAGCTCGGTCGCCCGCGTCTTGATCCAGCGCTCCACCTGGCCGCGGAGCGCCGCATCGGCGACGACGACGCGGCGCCACCGCTCGAGGCGCTCGGCCACCCAGGCCACCGCCTCCGACGCGGGGCGCTGGAGGTCGACGAGCAGGGTCCGGCGCAGCGCGCGAGCCCCGTCGTCGACGAGCCGGGCCACGACCGGGCTGCCCAGCAGCTCCTCCTTCACCGCCTCCACCCGCCCCGCCAGCACGGCGTCGCGGCGGAGGCGCCCGGCGAAATCGGCGACCGCGTCGCTCAGCCGCCCGCGAAGCGGATGCGCGGGGTCGTTCGCCACCTCGGTGAGCCCGGCGTGCAGCGAGGCGACGATCCGCTCCCGGTCGATCAGCCCGAGCAGATCGGCGAGTCCCAGCGCCAGCCGCGGGTAGAAGCCCACGCGCTCGCGATAGCGGAGCAGGACCTCGTCGACGAGCTCGCCCACGGTCCGCCGCAGCTCCGGGCGCTCGAGCGCGTCGGCCAGCGCCCGCGCCAGCCCACCGATCACGCGCTGGTCCCAGCCGTGCTGCCGGCCCAGCTCGAGCGCGGTCGCCAGCGTGGGAGCCACGGGCTGAGCGACGAGCAGCCGCTGCAGGCGCCCGACCAGCTCCCCCGCCGACGCGACCGGCGCCTCGCGGGCCGCCCAGCCGAGCATCGTGCGCGTGGCCGCCTCCAGATCGGTCCGGGTCACGCGCTCGGCCGCCCGAGCCACCCACTCCGCGAGATCCATCCGGTCGATCTCGAGGACCAGGTACTCCCGGGTGAGCACGCGGTCGCCCACCATCGTGCCCACGCGCTGGGCGAGGAGCTGCCAGTTCGCCGGGATCAGCGCGGTGTGAGGGATGGGCAGCCCCAGCGGGCGCCGGAAGAGCGCGGTGACGGCGAACCAGTCGGCGAGACCGCCGACGATGCCGGCCTCGGCGATCGCCAGGATGAAGCCGCCCCACCACGTCGCGCGAAACGGGAACGTCCCCGCCGCCAGCGCCACCGCGGCGAGGAGCACGCTCAGCGCCAGACGCCGCTTCGTCCTCACGGGGGGGCCAGGAGGAAGTCGAGCATGCGGCCGGTCGCGGGCGGGCCGGGCGGGTACGTGTGCGAGCCGCGGGGATCGCCTCCGCTCCAGGCGTGGCCCATGCCGCTGACGAGCCACGTCTCGACGACGGCGCGCCCGCCCGCGTCGCGGTAGACATTGTGGAGCGCGCCGTCGCCGCGCTCCGCGGTGGCGGCGAAGCCGCCGTTGACGAGGACGAACATCCGCCCGAGCGTTTCCAAGTTCGCGGGACTCACCACGGTGTCGTCGGCTCCGTGCCAGAGCGAGGCCCGCACCGGTCGCGCGCCTGGTCCCCTCGAGCCGAGGCAGGCCCGGGCCGCCGCCTCGCCGTCCAGGTGCTGGCCGCGCATGCACTGGAGGCCGGCGATGAGCCCGACCCCGCACCGATAGGGCCCGCCGGCCATCACGCCGACGCCCCTGATGACGTCGGGTGCCGCGCACGCCAGGTTGACGGCCATGAACCCGCCCGCCGAGAAGCCGAGGACCACCACGCGGTCGCGCGCGACCCGCTGCTCGCGCTGCACGTGGCGCACGAGCGCGAGGATCTCGGCGACCTCGCCGCGGTCGGCGGCAGCCGGCTCGAACCAGTTCCAGCACCGGTTCGGATTGTCGCGGTGGCTCTGCGCGGGATAGACGACGAGCAGACCGCGCGGCTCGGCGGCCTCGTTCAGCCGCGTCCCCGCCGCGAAGTCTTCCGGCGTCTGCCAGCAGCCGTGCAGCGCCACCACCAGCGGCAAGGTCGGCGGCTCCCTAGGGGCCTCCACCACCGCGCGCGGCAGATAGAGACGATAGACGCGCCCCTCGTGGGCGCCGCGTTTGAAGAGACCGGTGCTGGGGCGCGTCGCGGCGGCACCCAGGAGCGCGAGGCCGGCCAGGACCAGCGCTCCGACGACCCGGGCCGCTTCACTGCGCACGTACCCGCCGGCGCGCCGGAAGGAGGACGCGGCTTCGCTTGACGTCCCACACGCCCCGCGGCGTCAGCCGGACGGCGGGCAGGAAATCGGCAGAGAGGAAGAAGAGCGTGAAGAGCAGCTCGTGATAGGGGTAGCCGCGGGCGACGAGCGCCGCGCGCAGCCCGTCCTCCCATCGCGCGGCATCGGCGACCGAGCCCCGGGTCATCACGCCACCGAGCGGGAGCGGCAGCTCGTACGCGATCTCGCGGCCGTCGACGAGGACCACCCCGCCCCGCCGATCGAGCAGTCGATTCACCGCGCGCGCCATCGCTTCGGGGCTCCGTCCCAGTACCAGGATGTTGAAGTCGGTGGAGATCGTCGCCGCCAGGCCATCCAGCCGATCGGCGAAGCCGGCGACGACACCCGGCGCGACCCAGCGGCCGCCGCGATCGACGAGCGCGGCGTGGAGATCCCCCGGCTGGAGCCCCCGCTCCTCCAGGCGCGTGATCACGGCGCTGACGAGCCTCACCACCGGGTACCGGGTCCGGGGCGGCAGCTGGAAGTCGGCCGGGCGCGACCGCCAGGGCACGGTCAGCCGCGCCTCGGCGGAGGTGAACACGCGGCGCCACGGCGGCTCGGGCACGCTGACGAGCAGCCGCCCGCCCTCGGCGGCGACGCGGCCACGGGCCACCACGGTTTCGGGGCGCGGCTCACCGAGATCGCGGAGCACGCAGACGTCGGCGTACCGCCCCGGGGCCAGGCCGCCCAGGTGGGCGTCGAGGCCGTAGTAAGTCGCCGGATTCAGCGTCGCCATCCGGTAGGCGTCGAGCGGCGGCACGCCGCGCTCCAGCGCCACGCGAATCAGGTGGTCGACGAAGCCGTGATCGCGGACGAACGCGGGCATGGAGCCGTCGCAGGTGAGCATGACGCGGGAGGCGAGCCCCGGGGCTTCCTTGAGCGCGTCCAGCAGCCCGGCCAGATCCGGCCGGAGCGACGACTCGCGCAGCATCACCGCGATGCCCTGCCGCGCGCGCTCCAGTACCTCCCGAGCGGTGATGGGCTCGTGATCGGAGGTGAACCCGGCCGCGGCGATGGCGGCCATCTTGTCCCCCGAGGCGCCGGCCGTGTGGCCCTCGACGCGGCGGCCGCGCCGCTGCGCGAGATCGAGCCTGGCCAGCAGGTCCGGATCCCCGCCCCAGGCGTCGGGCCACCGCGTCACCTCGCCGATCGCCACCGCCCACGGGTGCTCGAGCGCCCGCGCCAGGTCCGCGACCCGGAAGCGCCGCCGCTCGTCCGTCGAGCGCGACTGCGCGTGGGGGCGGATCATCCAGTAGAACTTGAGCGGCGAGCGGGCCAGCGCGTCGGCCGCGGTACGAAAGGCGTGCAGGCCACCGAGCTCCCAGAACTGCAGCGTGTCGGCGAACACCGTGGTGGTGCCGAGCGGCAGCAGATGCCGCGCCAGCGCCGAGGGGGTGACCAGGTGCGCGGGATGCACGTGCGGGTCGATGTAGCCTGGAACGAGGATGCGGTCGGCGACGTCAAGGACCAGGGTACGCGGGCCGACCATATCATCGCGGAGGCCGACGTAGGCGATCCGCTCGCCGGCGAGGGCGACGTTCGCCGGGTAGAGCTCGCCGGTGTAGACGTTCAACAGGGTGCCGCCGCGCAGATAGAGATCGGCGGGCTCCCGGCCGCGCGCCACCGCCGTAAGCCGCCGCCGTTGGGCCGGAGTCATACCCAGGAATTATAGACGCAACGTTAGAATGGTCGTGTGAGCCGGCCCATCATCGTCACGGACGACGTGAGGGTTCCCGCGGGCGCGATCACCGTGCGCGCGGTGCGCGCCTCCGGCCCCGGCGGTCAGAACGTCAACAAGGTCGCCACCAAGATCGACCTGCGCGTCGATCTCGCGGCCATCGAAGGTCTGACGGACGCGGCCCGAGAGCGGCTGCGCGTGCTCGCCCGTCACCGGCTCGACGCGAGCGGCCAGCTCGTCGTCACCAGCCAGGCCACGCGCGAGCAGGCCGCGAACCTCGAGATCGCGCGCGCGAAGGTGCGCGATCTCGTCCTCGCCGCGCTCCGGGAGCCCCGGCCCCG
>DASYUQ010000088.1 GCA_036001065.1 Candidatus Methylomirabilota bacterium | reverse complement strand
GCCCAGCGCCGTGCCCGACGCGCCGGCGGAAATGCGCAGGACGTCTCGTCGCGAGACGTCCATCCCGGCCCCTCGAAGCGAGACCCGTGCCAGCAACCGCGGGAACTCCCGGGCAAGAACTACAGATTGTCAGTGGCGTCGAGATGGGTTAGAAGTGCCAGGCGATGCCGAACAGAAGGCCCCCGTACCCCCTCGCGTCCGGCCGGCGCCCGGCTGACGGCGCTCCTGGGCGTGCTGGTGCTCTTCTTCGCGCTGCCCGCCGCGCTCTTCGTCCGACTCATCGGGACCGAGGGTCCGGCGCGCGTCGCCGTGATGATCCTGGCCCTCACGCTTCCGGCGACGGGCGCGCTGATCCTCCGACTGAACCCCGACCTCGTTCCCGACCGGGCGGCCCTCGGGAACCTCTCCCTGATGGAATGGACGCACCTGGCCGTTCTGGCCGCCCTGCTCCTCGGCGTCGTCTGGTGGCTCACGACGCCGGCGTGAGGGCTAGTGCCGTTCCAACTTGTTGATACTAAATCTGTCCACGAACGACGTACACGGTGCCTTCCTAGGCGCGAATAGTTGGAACGGCACTAGGCGATCTTGCGGATGCCCTTCTTGATGGTGTGCTTCGCCCGCTGGACGGGCGAGCCCTTCAGCTCCGCCTTTCGCGACTGGATCTGCTCTCCGAGACGGCTCAGCTCCTCGGTCCCCAGTCGCTTCCTGGCGAGGGGGAACATCTCTCGCTCCTCCTCGGTCGCGTGGTGCACGACGGCTTCCCGGAGCTCCTCCGCCTTGGCGGCGACGTCGTCCGAGGAGACATCCATGCCCTGAAGCTCGGCCATCAGCCGCTTCATCTCGCCGTGTTCGTCCAGGGCCTCTTGAACGAGATCCTCACCCTCGCCGGACTCCTTCATGGCCGGATAGAAGATTTCCTCTTCGACCTGCGCGTGTATCTCGAGCTCTTCGGCGAGCTTGTCGATCAGTCCCTCCCGCCTCCTGGCCGCGCGGGTCGTCGTGCGGCCCAGTTGCGTGAACAGTTTCTTGACCTCGCTGTGATCCTTCTTCAGGAGCTCCGTCGCCGTCATGGTGTCGCCTCCCCCGCCGGGAATTTCGCGCCGAACGGGCGGGAAATCGAGCAAGGGCGGTGCCACTCGGCAGGCGGTAGTGGTCGGGAGGACGGCCGCTATCGCCCGACGCCGAGAAGGAACAGGATCAGGATCAGGCTCAAGGGAACGCCGAGCAGCCAGAGCAATATGAGCACCATGGGTCTCTTTCCTCCGTTTAAGATTTCTCGTTACGCCACCATCCGGGGACGATCGGAGCGAGCGACGCCTCGCCGGCGGTAGTAGGTCAGTGTCATGGGCTCGCCCGAGGCCATCCAGCCACCGATCACGCTGCCGACCAGCCCCAGCAGGAGGGCCGCCACGGTCGCCAGCGCCGTGTTGCGCACACCCCTGGCCCACTCGGGGTCGATCGGCGGAACGGACGTCGCCCAGGCGGGGGTGCCGGCCAGTCCTCCGTACCAACCTCCGTAGTGGCCGGCGGCGCCCAGCGCGGCCGCTGCCAGCAACAGAGGGATGGCCAGGAGCCAGACGATCGAACCATGAAGCATGGCCGGCTCGGAGCGCCGGAGCCCCGCGATCTTCGCCGCCACCCATCCCCCCACGACGAACGCGAAGAAGGCGCCGGCGACGTTGAACACGAGGGTGAGCAGCGTGACGTTGCTCCACCTCGCGAACCGAGCGGTTTCATGCGCGCCGACCGCGAAGCCGAGGAGACCGATGATGAGCCCGACCGCCAGCGCGGCCAGGGCTCCCACCCACACGGCGCTCCATACCACCGGCCACGGCCTGCGCCCAGCCTCGAAGGTCGACGGATTCTCAGATCCCGTTTCCATGGCGGACGCTCCTCAGTGCGAGTTCGCAAAGTCCGATGGCCGGAAGTTGCATAACCGATGCCTTCGGTCGCGTCCGGGAGAGAAGAAGGCTTGCACTTCTTACGTGGCATTTTTCACCATCCCCGGGGCCTGGTGTACCCTGGGGGCGATGGGGCTCGAGCAGACGCTCAACGAGACGTTGAAGCAGGCCATCAGAGACAAGGACACCCGCACCGCCGACGTGGTGCGCATGCTCAAGACCAGGCTGGTGGAGCGGCGGACCGCCAAGGGGTTCTCGGGACAGATCGACGACGCGCTCGTCCTCGACGTGATCAGCGCCTACCGCAAGCAGCTCCAGCGGGCGCTCGCGGAGTACGAGAAGGTCGGCGAGCGCGGCGCCGCCCACGCCGCCCAGCTCCGTCTCGAGCTCGAGGTCTGCCAGCGCTTCCTGCCCCGAGGCCTGGACGAGGCGGCGCTGCGGGCCCTGGTCGGGGAGCGTCTGACCGCCCTCGGCATCGCCGACCCCAAACAGGTGGGGCGCCTGGTGGGCGACGTCATGAGGACGCACAAGGGACAGGTGGAGGCCGCCGACGTGAAGCGGATCGCCGAGGAGCTCTTCGCCATACGGGAAGCGAAGGGAAAGAAGGCCGTATGAGGGTCTTGATCGCTGACGACACCGCAATGTTCCGTCGGCTGGTTCGCATCACGCTCGAGAAGGCGGGGTACGAAGTCTCCGAGGTTGCGGACGGCGCTGAAGCCCTCCACCAGCTCGAGAGTAACGGCGGGTTCCCCCTGGCCATTCTGGATTGGATGATGCCCAAGATGAAAGGGGTTGAGGTCTGTCGAGTGCTCCGGGAGCGGCCGACGCCCGCCCCCCCGTACCTGATCCTCCTCACCTCGAAGGACCGACCGGAAGACGTGGTCGCTGGCCTCGAGGCCGGGGCGGACGACTACATCACGAAGCCGTTTCGCGCCGCCGAGCTTCGTGCGCGTGTTCAGGTCGGTGCGCGTATCCTGAGCTTGCGGCAGGCGCTGGCCGATCGCGTGATAGCCCTCGAACAGGCGTTGGGGCAGGTGCGGCAGCTCCAGGGGCTCCTACCGATCTGTGCCTGGTGCAAGAACGTCCGCAACGACCAGAATTACTGGCAGAGCGTCGAGCGGTATGTGGCCGAGCACTCCGAAGCGCAGTTCACTCACACGATTTGTCCGCCCTGTCGGGAAAAGCACATCACGCCTCAGATTGATAGACTCCGCGGGGCCTCGCCCTGACCGACTGACTCGTCGCTCCGCCCGCCACCTCCTCGGTCCGGCGTGACCGGGCCCCTGCGGATCGCGCAGCGCCTGCCGGATCAAGGCGAGCGCCGCGCCCCCGACGGAGTGAGAGCCGCGCCCGCACTTCGGTCCCTGCGCTGACCGTCGAGTTCCTCGCGCGGAGCGACTATTCAGCGACAGCGTCAGAGATGGTTCGGTTGTCCCGACAAGCGGGCCCGGAGGGTCGCGCTACCGCAGCTTGTCCAGCTCCGCCAGGAGCTCGTCGTTCGGCACGAGCTCCCGCGCATTGTCGAGCACCTTCTTGTAGCGGACGATCCCGGCCTTGTCGATGATGAGGTACGAGCGCTTGGCGTACCGGTAGAGGCGGCTCTTGGGGTCGGTGTCGAGGATCCCGTAGGTCTCCAGCGTCTGCCGCGGGAAGTCGCTGACCAGCGGGAACGCCAGGCCCATCTTTTCCGCCCACGCCGCGTTGGTCATCGGAAAGTCGGTGCTGATGCCCACGACCTGGGCATTGCGGCTCTCGAACTTGGGGAGATCAAGTTGGAGAGCGGCGACTTCCCGCGTTCAAGTCGGGGTGAACGCCCCGATGAACCCGAAGAGCACGATGTTCTTCTTGCCCAGGAACTCGCTCAGCGAGAACTTTTCCTGGGTCGTCGCCGGCAGGGTGAAATTCGGGGCCTTGTCCCCGACCTCGAGGGCCGCGACCGGGGCGAACGCGCCCATCACCACGAGGATCACGACCAGTGTTGTTGCCGCGAGTCCAGTACGCCTCATGAGCCAGTCCCTCCGCCGGCCGAAGCCCTCAGCGCTTCAGCACGGACTGGACGAAATCGAGCGCTTCCTTGGCATCCCATTCCCGCGGCCCGATGGCCCGGCCCACCACCGTCCCCTGGCGGTCGATGACCAGCGTCACCGGGATCCAGCGGATGCCGTGTTCCCGCGCGACGGCCATCCGGGGGTCGAGGAGCACGGGCACGCGGTGACCGTTCTTGTCCATGTACGGTTTCACGTCCGCCTCGCCCCGTCCATCGAGGGCCACGAAGTAGACGACCACGTCGTTCGGGAACCGTGACTGGAGATGTTCGAGGCTTCTGAGCTCGCTCGTGCAGGTGGGGCACCACGTCGCCCCGAAGCTCAGCACGACCACCTTGCCGGCGAACTGCGCCGAGCTGACCGTCCGGCCCGACAGATCGGGCAACGTGAATGGCGGGGCCGGAGTCCGCTCGGGGAGGATGAAGACCGCGGAATCCTGGGCGGCGCCGGGCGAAGCCGTCAGGGCCAGAAGGCAGGCCAGGAGGAGGATCGCGCTCAAGAAGCCTCGCTCAGCTTAGCCGTTGCGCCTGGGAGCGATAACGCTCCGGGATCTTCTGGAGCTTGTTCGTCCAGTGCGTCACGCCCTGCTCGTCGGTCCAGTTGTAGATCTCGCTTGGTGGGCCCGCCGGCCGGGGCTCGGCCGTGGGCGCGGCCGCCGATGGCGCAGGCGGGGCTTCGGACGGCGCCGTGGGAGGGGCGGGCGGCGCGGCCGGCGGCGGCGGCGGCTTGGGCACCCAGACCCACACATACGCCGTGGTGACCCCGTCTCCGCGGAGCTCGTAGCGTCCGGTCGGATACTCGATCACCGTCGGCGGCGACGGGACCGCCATCGCCGGGGGCGAGGCTGGCATATAGGTGTCGGGCAGCGGCGCGTAGACGACGGTCGGGGGCGCCAAAACGATGGACGGGAAGAAGGATCCAGCAAACCCCGGGCTCCCGAAAACAGCGGGCGACCGATGGACGAAGACATGCCGGCGATTGACGAAACCCCAGACCTTCCACGGATCGACCGTTCGCGGGAAGACGCTCGGCGCCGGCTTCACCACCACGATGGCCCGATGGCCGAAGTGCCCGGCCGAGGCCGGCCCCGGCAGCAGGGCGAGCGCAACCACCACCACAACGGGTAGGAGCGGCCAGGAGCCCCTCACTGAAACTTCCTCCTCGGGCCGCTACTATACGCCCATAGGCGTCCGTCGTCCGCGAATGTCGTCAGCCCGGCGCAACCCTCTGGTCAGTGCCGCCCCGAGTTGCTGCCGCTGCGCTCCACCCGCTCGATCCTCTGCGGCCGTTCGATCCTCTCCGGCCGCTGCGCTCGCTCGACCCGCTCGGGGCGATCGGCCTTTTCGATCCGGTTGTCTCGCCTGGCGTGTTCGAGCTCGGCGCGGTCGCGGCCCCGGATGCCGTGATCGAGATCTCGGCCGCGGTCCGTCGCGCGCTCGTTGTTGATACTGGCGCTGGTCCCTTCGCGCCCGCGGCCGCTCCGGGCCGCCCTGATCTCGTCTTTCTTCACGACGCCGTTCCGCGCTTCCAGGCGGACCCGGTTCCCGGCCGCGTCGAAGCCTCGGACCTCGACGCGACCGAAGCGAGCGACCTCATTCGTCGAAAAGAAGTTGGCCAATGCGGCCCGGTTCTGCACCACCGTGTCTCTCACGCGCACGCGGAGTTGACCGTCCTCGTTCTGAACGCGAAACCGCTGGCCATCCACGGTCCGGAAATCAACCTCTTGTCCGGGGCGCAGCTGGCTTCCGATCTGCACGAGCACGTTCGCCGCCGAATTGGTGGAGAGAAAGGCGGCGTTCACCTGCTGCGGGGTGAGGTTGAGCCCTCTGATCTCCACCTCCCGGACGCCTGGCGTGTTGACTTGCGTCAGCACATCCGCGGTGGCAGGCAGGGTTGGCGTGTTGATTTCAACCTCTCCGGCCTCTCCAGCCCGGGCCGGCGCCGGGAGGATGGCGACTGCGAAGATCACGGCAAGAGTCAGCAGCGTCTTCATAGCTAACGCACCTCCGTCGTGAAGAGCGGCTCGATGATTCGCATCAGCGCCTGGGGGATCTCTGTGAGCTCGAAGCCCACCTCGACGCCGGGGCGGTTCTCGGCCAGGTACGCCTGGTACAAGAGTCCCTCCCCGAGAGCGAACAGGATGCTCCTGAGCAGCGGGGGCCTTATTGGGTGAATCTCTCCCCGCTCCACCGCCCGGTTGATCGCGTTCTCCAGGATTCGGTTGAAGCGGAGGACCTCGGGCTGCAGGTGCCCGTCGATGCCCTCCCGCCTGGAGAACTGGAGGAACAGCGCCGCGATCGGGTCACGCCGCTCGGCGAAATCGAGGGTGACAGAGAGGAGGACGTCCAGCGTCTGCCGAAAGTTCAGCTCGGGACCGAGCTTGGCCACCACCTTCTCGTTGATGTGCGCCCAGGTGGCGTCGAAGGCGGCCTTGAGAATCCCCTCCTTGCTCCCGAACCACGCGTAAAGCTTGAAGCGCGACACACCCGTCTGCTTGCTGATGTCCTCCAGGGTGGTGCCATCGAACCCCTTGGCCCGGAACAGGTCAGCCGCCATGCTGATCAGGTGGGCCCGATTCACCCGCCGGGGCTTCCCGCGCTGCTGTTTCACGCCAGCCTCCCGATCAGACTAAAAATCATACTCGCAGTCTGCTTTCAAGTATGTCCAGGAGTGCGCCGGTGTCAAGCGGGAATTTCGGGATTCGTTTGGGGGGCTTACTTCGCGTGGATCAAGAGCGCCGGAAGCATGGCGAGGACCGTCATGATCACGATGAACACGAGCGCCGGACCAAGTAGCTGTAAGAAGATTTTCATCCCGTCTCCGACCGTCCGGAGCAAACGCAAGTCGGGTACCAACTCTCTCGGCCAGGAAAGACGGGTGGTTAGCGAGCAACGCCGCCTGGCGCCCGGATGGGCAGGCGGGAGGCTTTCCCACCGGCACGGAAGAACTCCTAAGGCGACCTCGTCAGAGCTTCTCGGCCAGCCAGTCGAAGATGACGCTCACGCCGAGGGTCAGATAATCGCGCTGGCAGTGCTGGGAGCCGCCCTCCTTGGTGGTGAAGACGCGGAACGTCTTGTCCGCCGATCCCACCGCGTCGAACAGCGCCTGCGCGTCGGCCATCGGGACCACGCCTCGTCGTCCCCCAGGTGCTTCCTGAGCGGACGGCAGGCGCGATCGACCTCACCGATGTCGCTCCCGCCGTAGGGCGCGCTACTCAAAATCCCACAGACCGCCGACGACCAGCGATAGTCCTCGGGAAAGTACGTGAACCAGCTGGCGGTCTTCGGCATGACGGTGGCCATGGTCGGCTCCTAGTGCCGTTCCAACTTGTTGATACTAAATCTGTCCACGAACGACGTACACGGTGCCTTCCTAGGCGCGAATAGTTGGAACGGCACTAGTCGAGCGTGACGAAGATGCAGTGGCGCAGCTTCCCCTCGAGCGCCTTGGAGAGATGGCCCTTGCCCCACGTGTCCTCGACGAGGATCACCTCGCCGGCGCCGATCTGGCGCGTCTCACCGTCGCTGGCGGTGAGCTGGACCCCCGCGTCGAGATTGATGATGTACTGCCGCCGGGGGGCGGGATGCCAGTCGAGGTCGTAGTCGGGCGACACCTCGCGGAAGATGATCCCGGTGGCCGGCAGGCGCGCCGACAGCCGCCCGCTCCGGGAGGATTCGTTGAACTCGACCGGCACGTCCTGAAAATGCGACTCGCCGTTCTTGTCCGCGTAGAGCCGGTGGATCTTCATCGGTCGTGCTCCTTGGCTAGCTCAAGACTCTTAGCCAGTGGCCCGCGAGCTTGGCCGCCTCGATGCCGGCCAGCGCTGCCGGGCCTCGTCCTTGTCCGAAACGTCGCCGGAGATTCCGACCGCGCCTGATCAGCGCGCCGCTGCCGTCGCGGATCAGCACACCGCCCGCCGCCGGAACCACCCGCCCCCCGGACATGGCGCTGAGCGCGGTGAAGAAAGGCTGCTGTTGGGGTTGCTCGGCCACCCGGCGCGCCAGCGCCCGGGACCCGACGCCCAACCCGAGCGCGCCCCCGGCCTTGGCCATGGCGATCTGGGGACGGATGATGCCGGCGCCGTCCTCCCGGGCGAAGGCCTTCAGGCGCCCCCCGTCGTCGAGGACGGCCCCCGCCAGCGGCGCACCGCCCGACTCCCGAGCCTTCCGGAGCGCCGCCTCCACGAGGGTTGTCGCCTGGTGCAGGGTGATCCCGGCCACCGCGATCCTCCTCGGCTGGGACCGGTCCCGTTACGGCCGGGGCTCGGGCCTACCGAAAAGCGAACACGTCCGATCGGGGTGCCGACTATACCCAGGCGTTGCGGCGGCGGCAAGAGAAAATCGACTGAGCGTGCATTCCCTCTCGGCATCACGCGCGCGCTCGGGCGTTCGTCGAGCGGGCCCCGGGTGGCGCAGGTCAGCCTGGCACGCGCTGTTCGATCTCGGGCCGTGCTTGTCTCGGGAAAAGACCGCGTAATCCCTCACCTATAGGCTTCTGGCACCCACGTTGCACCATCCTTGATCCGTCGTGCCCAGAACGCATGCCGCGTGTAAGGAAGGATCGCATCCGGTGCCGGCGCCCGCCGAGGCAACGGGGGGCGCGAGGCCGAGGAGAGCCTCGCGGGCACGCGCCCGCACTTTCGCGCGGCTGGCGGAGCTCGCGATCGTGGCCGCCGCCTACGTCGTCGCCGGCAAACTCGGCCTCCAGCTGGCCTTCGTACACGCCAGCGCCACCGCGGTCTGGCCACCCACGGGAATCGCGTTGGCTGCCTTCCTCGTGCGCGGCTATCACGTCTGGCCGGGCATTCTGCTGGGCGCCTTCCTGGTGAACATCACCACGGTGGGCTCGGTGGCCACCTCGATGGGCATCGCGACCGGGAACACGCTGGAGGGTGTGGTGGGCGCGTACCTGGTCAACACATTCGCCAACGGCTCCCGAGCGCTGGATCGCGCGCGGGACATCTTCAAGTTCGCGGTCCTGGCCGGCGTCGTGAGCACGACCGTGAGCGCCACCGTCGGCGTCACCAGTCTCACGCTCGGTGGCTTTGCCAGCTGGGCCGCGTACGGATCGATCTGGTGGACGTGGTGGCTGGGTGACGCGGCCGGCGCCCTGATCGTGGCTCCGCCGCTGCTGGTCTGGAGCGTCAACCGTCGTTGGCGGTGGCCGCGCGAGCAGGGATGGGAGGCCCTGCTCCTGGTCCTGTCACTCCTGCTGGTGGGTCAGGTCGTGTTCGGCGGGTGGTTGCCGACCGGTATCAACAATTCTCCGCTGGAATTCCTGTGTGTCCCGCTTCTCGTGTGGGCGGCGTTCCGGTTCGGTCAGCGCGAGGCGGCGACGGCGACGGTGGCCCTGTCCGCCCTGGCGCTCTGGGGCACGCTGCATGGTTTTGGGCCGTTCGCCCGGGGGACCCCCAACGAGTCCCTGCTGCTGTTGCAGGTGTTCATGGGGACCATTGCGGTGACGACCATGACCGTCGCGGCGGTCGTCGCCGAGCGCCGCGACGCCGAGAAGCAGCGCGAAGGCCTGATGGACAGCCTCAAGACGTTGCGGGGCCTGCTACGTATCTGCAGCTACTGCAACAAGATCCGCAACGATCAGGGCCTGTGGATCCGGCTGGAAGCGTACATCCAGGAGCATTCCGAGGCCAAGTTCACGCACGGGCTGTGCCCCGAGTGCGCGCAGCGGCACTACCCGCAGCTCTATCCCGGTTAGCCGCGCGTCGGCCAGAGAACTGGAGGCGTTCGCCGAGCGGACGCGATCCGGAATTGACTTGCTAACACTGTCTCGTCTAGAAAGTTGCAAAAGGAGCCACGCTTCACTCAGACTGGGCTCGGAGAGCCAGACCTCGACCATCCGATGAACTTTCTCTCGCGACCATCCCGGCGGCAGTGGGCCATCCAGGTGATTGTTGTCGCTGCCCTTTATTACGGGGCGGCCAGCCTCAGCTTGCAGTTGGCATTCGAGAAGACAAACGCGTCGCCGGTGTGGCCGCCGTCGGGAGTCGCCTTGGCCGCGGTTCTCCTGGCGGGGTATCGCGTCTGGCCGGGTATCACGCTCGGGGCATTCCTGGCGAACGTCGTGGCGTTTCTCGCCAATCAAGCGGCCGGCGTCGTCACGATCGTCATGGTCTCCTGGGCTATCGGCATCGGGAACGCGTTGGAAGCCGTGGTGGGCGGGTTCCTGCTTCAGCGGTTTGTCGGCTCGAGCAGTCCGTTCAACCGTGCCCAAGACGTCTTCAAATTTACGGCCGTGGCGCTCCTGGCGTGCCTCGTGAGTCCGAGCGTGGGCCCGACGATCATCAGTTTGGCTGGGATCTCACCGTCGGCCGCATACGGGACCATTTGGTTCACGTGGTGGCTGGGAGACACGGCTGGCGTCCTTCTCGTGACTCCCCTGCTGCTGACGTGGAGCGAGCGGTTCCAGATCGGCTGGATTCCCCGCCCGCGGGCCGAAGCGGCGCTGTTGTTCGTGTCGCTGCTCATCGCGGGCCGGATCGGGTTCGGGGGATGGCTTCTCGCTAAGGACGCACACTATCCACTGGTATTCGTCCCCATTCCGTGGCTGGTATGGGCCGCGTTTCGATTCGGTCCCCGGGAAGCGGCGACCGCGGCGGTCATCACCTCGGGGATCGCGGTGTGGGACACGGTCCACGGGTTCGGCCCGTTTGTGAGGCAAACGATCAATGAATCCCTGCTGCTGTTGCAGGCCTTCGTGGGCATCGTGACCGTGACGGTCCTGACCATCGCTGCTGTTGTCACCGAGCGCCGGGAAGCGCAGGCCAGGCTCCGAAAGGCGCACGACGACCTGGAAACGCGGGTCAAGGAACGAACGAGCGAGCTGGTGCGGGTCAACGAAGCCTTGGAGGCCGCGGAGGCGAAGTTCCGGGGACTCCTGGAGTTCGCTCCGGACGCCATTGTCATCGTCGACCAGGAGGGGCGGATCGTCCTCGTCAACGCGCAAGCGGGGAAGCTCTTCGGCTACTCCCGGGAGGAGCTGCTCGGGCAACCGGTGGATGTTCTCGTTCCCGAGCGGTTCCGCCTAAGGCACCTCCAGCATCGGCAGGGGTACTTCGCGAATCCGCGGGTGCGGCCGATGGGCGCAGGGATGGAGCTGTACGGGTTGCGCAAGGATGGGACCGAGTTTCCGGTGGAGATCAGCCTCGGCCCCCTCGAGACCGAAGAAGGCGTTTTCGTCTCGAGTGTCATCCGCGACACCAGCGAGCGCAAACGGACGGACGAGACGCTTCGGCAGACCGAAAAGCTGGCAGCGATGAGCTCGCTTCTCGCGGGCGTGGCGCATGAGTTGAATAATCCGCTCGCGGTCGTCATGGGCCAGACGGAGCTTCTGCGCCGGTCCGCCCCCAGCGGGCCGCTCATCGAGCGCGCCAAGAAGATCTCTAGCGCCGCCGACCGGTGCGTGCGAATCGTGCGGAACTTCCTCGCGCTCGCCCACCAGCATCCGCAGGAGCGCCAGGAGGTGAGGCTGAACCGCGTGCTCCAGGAAGCGGTCGACGTGCTGGGGTACTCGCTCCACGTGGACGACGTGGAGGTGACATTGGACTTGGCCCCGGACCTCCCCGCGCTCTGGGCCGATTCCCATCAGCTTCATCAGGTCGTCGTGAATCTCATCGCCAACGCCCACCATGCCATGCGTGAGCGGCCGGTGCCGCGTCGGCTCACCCTGACGACCCGGCACGATCAGAGCGAGCGACGCGTCTGGCTCGAAGTCGCCGATACGGGGCCGGGGATCCCCCCTGAGATCCATGCGCGGATTTTCGAGCCCTTCTTCACCACCAAGCCTCCGGGCCAGGGGACCGGCTTGGGACTGGCGCTCTGCCGAGGAATCGTCGAGGCTCACGGCGGGACGATCCGAGTGCAGAGCCACCCCGGGCAGGGGGCGGTCTTCCGGGTTGAACTGCCCCTGGCGGAGCGACAAGCCGGCGCACCGGAAACGCCCCCGAGCGAATCGCTGCCTGCGATCCGGGACAAGGCGATTCTGGTGGTGGACGATGAGCCCGAAATCGCGGCGACGCTGGCGGAGATGCTCGTCGGCGACGGCTATCAGGTGGAGACGGTCGCCAACGGGGAGCAGGCCCTGGACATGTTACGGGAGCGGTCGTTTGATGTCATCCTGAGCGACATCAAGATGCCCCGGCTAGACGGGCCAGGGCTGTACCGCGAGCTTGAACGTCACCACCCGGGGCTCCTCCGGCGAGTGATCTTCCTCACAGGGGACGCCCTCAGTCCGGACACCATGGCATTTCTCGCGCAAAGCGGCGCTCCCAGTCTGACCAAGCCGTCCCTGATAGAAGTGCGCAGGCTGATCCAGCAGGTCTTGCACGCCCCCTAG
>DASYUQ010000087.1 GCA_036001065.1 Candidatus Methylomirabilota bacterium | reverse complement strand
CCGAGTATGCTGTCGTCCAGGGTCATCGGTCGATCCTCCCAAAGTGGTCCCTTGCAGGGGGTTGTCACTCTGGGAACGATAGGCCAGATGGCCCTCTTCGTTTCGAGTCTGAAGTGTCAACACTATTACGACTCGGGACAGCCTAGAGGGTCAAGAGACTCTACTTCCACCCAAGGAGTTTGAACCTTTTCTCTCAAAGTCTCGACGCATGGCTAGACAGATGCTTCCGTATCATCTGGAATGAGCCTGGTAGGACATCCTCATACTTTGGGCACGGCTGAAATCACACCAGAACACTGAGCGGGCTGCACACGTAGAAGGGCCCAATCACTTGCGAATGACATCCGGTACGCGTCCAGATGTTCAGCGATGAAGGGCACCGCGCGGTTATTCAACGGCGCTTTGGGGTGGGGGACCAACTGTCTGTCGCAAGCCGGCCCTGCCGTGATCCGAGCTGACGATCGAGCGATCGGGGCCTGTGCGACATGCTAAGCTGCTCCGCCAGTTCCATCTCTACGGGAGAGCGAGGACGTGATGAAAATGACGGTTCTGGCGGTTCTCGTCGTCGGGCTCGCCGGCTGTGGCATCTACCATTGGACCAGGCCAGGTGCGAGCATCGTTGAGTTTACGCACGATCATCGCGAATGCGCGCGGGAAGCCGCGGTGTCAACGAGCGCCGCGCCCGACTATGGCGTAGTCAGGCCGGTCTTCTTTCGTGCTTGCATGACAGCGCGAGGATGGAGGCGCGATCTCCCTCCGGCTGGGCTTATTCCAGCGGGCTGGTTCCGAGGCGTCGAGAACGAGGACATCGTGAAACTGGACGCGATTCCGCCGCAGCCCTAGCGCCGGTAAAAAGGAGAACATCGCGAGAAAACCCAGGACGAGCAGTCCGGCAGCCCATGACAAGGGATTCTTTCCAAAGTATTATGCGGCGCCGTTGGTCAGAAGGAAGACATTGGACGAATTCCCGGCTATTAAAACGTCGTTGGGGCGGATGGCAAAGAGAATCAGCAAAGAGGATATGGTGAAGCTGATCGGCGCGGCGATGCGGAAGGGAATCGTTCACGCGAATCTTATACAGGAAATGGAGCAGTTCAAGCTAGAGGCGCTCGTGGATAGATTCCTGGGAGATAAGGGAATTCTGTGACGCGTTGGAGACCTCGGTCGCGATGTCCATTCACCCCCGCTCGTCTTCCGGCGTGATCGAGAACGGGCTGCGCATCACGGATTACGTCAAGGTCGCCCTACTGCACCACTCCTCGATCGCCTGGCGCATCTGGATCGGACACTCGGTAGGGATCCAGTGCCGGGCCTCGAGCATCTGCGTTGTGCACTGGGGGAGGTTTGCGAGGATCCGGGCCGTCACCGTGGGATCGCCGAACCGCCCACCGCGCGAGAGCAGCGCCAGCGCGGGCGCCCGGATGACGCTGAAGTCGGGCAGCGGTGCCGTCACGGCGAGGAGGCCGGTCAGATACACAGCTGTCGGCGTGGATTTTAGATCTTCCAGCGGCGAGCCGTAGCGGGCTTCGGGAAACGCCTCAGGCCCCGCCGCGGCGATGACCGCCCGGGCGTCGCGGTCGAGCTGCTCGAGGTCGAGCGTCTCCAGACGTCGCCGGTGCAGGCCGAGAGCGTAGGAAGGACAAAGGGGCGTTGGGCGTTGGCGACAGAACGGCCGTTATCGGAAGCGGTCCGGAAGCGCCCGCCCCTGGAGATCGCCGTGCCCTCCGCTGACGGCCCGGCCCAGGGACACCATGCCCCTGGTACAGAGATACCGAGTGACACGAAAGCAGCGCATTTCACCGACGACATACTCCCATTTCAATCCCAGCATGCGACCTCCGCGCGTGCGACCCTCCGCTCAAGGGCCGGATCGACTCCGCTAATGGGCAACACGGGTTCAATCCCCGAACGGGATTCGTCCTACCGGCTGTTCCCCCCTCGTAGTCCCGCTGGAGGTCCTCGCGCTCACGTCGTAACGACGCATGCTATCGACAACGGGAGCCGTACACTCTAGGCTAACCGTGTCCCTCAGAGCGCCGTGCGGCTGGTTCAGTAATCCGTTTCGCTTCCGCGAAGGGCGTTCGGGCGCCGGCCGCCTTCAAGGCGGTCGGCCGGGGCGCTACCGCGGAAGCGCAACGCGAAAGCGCGGTCAAACGGTCACCGGAGCGCCGTCGGGCGGGTCGATGGATCTCGTTTTCGTGCCCTCCGCGCGACTGTCGCTAACCTGCCGTATCGCTTCGATGACATTCTTGCTTCAGCGAGGACGAGGGGCGTACACTCCCGCCAACGTGGCTGGCGGGGCGCCCTCGCAACTCCCGCCGCCGACGGGTCCGCGATCTGCCCCCAAGCACCTGACGCCAAAAGGGCAAGGTCAAGGGCGGTCAATACTGATGCAGCAGGCGGACTGCATGCCAGAATTAGGGCTTGAGATCCAGAGGAGCAGGGGATGCTTTCTAGCGTGATGCTGACCGCTTATCGAACGTTCAGAAAACTTAGAGTCGATGGCCTGAGCCGCGTCAATTTATTTGTCGGGAAGAATAACGCGGGTAAAACCTCGCTTCTCGACGCGATTGAGCTGTTGGTTCTCGGTAACGCATGGGCACTGTTTCGCAGCTCGATGCGTCGTGGCGAAGAGGCTCCATCGATCGATGAAGAAGAAAGACAGATGGTTCGGCGTGATCTGGCCATTTCTCATCAATTTTTCGGCCACGTGATTGAGGGCGCCCATTTCTCCATTTCCGGGACGCCAGGTCCTAAGTCGGTAACGTGCCAGATCATTGAAGTTACGAGTGAGCGTAGCGTGGCAGAGCCCGACCTTTTCGGTCTTGCACAGCTTGGCCCGTCGCTAGCGATCAGTTTCCTAAGCGGTTCGAGTCCCGGACCTGTCGTTTTGCCGCTGCTTCCCACTGGTGCCATCTCTTCGGAAGCCCGTCGGAGGATTTCGCTTGCACCTGTGGAGAGCTCTGCGGCCGCAAATTTTCTACGTCCCGAGTCGATAGAAACGCCTCGCCTAAATGCCTTGTGGGACAGCATAGCTCTTAAGCCCGAGGAGAATAAAGTTGTTGAAGCACTGCAGATCATCGAACCGTCCATAGAGCGAATAGCGTTTCTCGGAGAACGACGCCTTCGGCGCGGGGTCTTTCTGAAGCTTAGGGACTCCGACCAAAGGCTGCCGATCGGAAACGTTGGCGACGGCTTGAAGCGCCTGCTTGCGCTATCACTGAACCTAATTGCCGCTCGAGGTGGTTACTTGTTTGTAGACGAGATTGACACTGGTCTTCACTTTACCGTCATGGAGAATATGTGGCGCCTGGTCATCGAAACCGCCAAAGCATTAGATGTGCAAGTATTCGCAACAACTCACAGCTTGGACTGCGTCAACTCGCTTGCTTCTGTTCACGGAGACCGGCAGATTAGCGAGATCGATGTAGCACTTCATCGGATAGAGCGTGATCTTGATCACACAGTTCGCTATAGTGTGCAGGAGATCACTGTCGCAGCGAGGCGTCACGTCGAAATGCGCTAATGCCTCCCTCCAAGAAGAGTCTGTCTCGTCTCCTAGTGGAGGGTACCGACGATCTTCATTCAATTGTCCATCTTATGGTGCGGCATGGCTTCAATTGGGACGCGGAAGCCGCTCCGTACATCGACGAGACTGGAGGGGTCGGCGAACTGCTGGAGTCCGCACCCGTCACTGCTAAGGGACGGTACGAGCGCGTCGGCATCGTGCTGGACGCGGATGTAGACATTGAAGCCCGGTGGAGCAGCTTGCGGAATGGTCTTGCTCCGGTCGGAGTCGTACTTCCTGCGACGCCGGTTCTGCAAGGCACTATTGTGCAAGGTATCAGACCCACATCGCGCGTAGGGGTCTGGCTCATGCCAGACAATAGCGCGGGGGGACGACTGGAAGAATTTCTCCAACGCCTCGTACCGGTGGATGACCGCTGCTGGGATTTCGCTAGGCGCGCAACTCATGAGGCGCTGACGCAAGGTTGTAACTCGACAGACGAACAGAAGAGCGCGATACATGCCTGGCTAGCCTGGCAGGATCCGCCAGGTCTTCCCTTCGGAACTGCTTTGCGGGCTCGGATTTTTGCGCACGATGCGGCTGAGGCGATTGGTTTTGTGGCTTGGTTTAGACGATTGTTCATCGAGTGACGCGTATCACCTGTGACGTTGGTCTGACGTCCCAAAGTCCTCCGGAGCCCCGCCGGCCCACAAGACGGACTCCGAAGCGGGCAGGGTAGGGCAAGCCCGTTCGAGGCCGAGTGGGGTCCCACGAAGATAATCTCGACGGAAAATCCTCGAAGTCGCGACGTCGCGAGGCCTCGCGTAGAGACAGGCGGATCTTATCGTTGCGGCTCACTCGCGAGCAAAACGTCGTAGACCGCTTTCGCGAAATCCTCGCCTCGTTTCGTCACCCTCCAGTAGCTCACCACAGTGCCTACGATGGCAACGCCGAGTGCAAGATAGCCTGGCGCACTTAATGCCCCGTCCCTGTAGGTCAGGGCAAGTCGCGATGAGCTCACGATGAGGAGCAGCACGAACGTTGTGAGGAGGGCGCGAAAGAGGCCATACTGCGCATTGAATGTCTGGGGCAGCTCGCTCGCTTTCTCAACAGCCCGATAGCAGCGATAGAAGATCTCCTGGGCTCGCTTGAGCGCCTCGGGTCGGGGGATATCGCCGAGCCGTTCCTCCGCAAGGTTGATCTGAAATCTCGCGCGTAAGGAGGTCGTAACCTCGATGCGGTAGCGCTTGGTGAACCGTTGATCCTCGGGCAGTAGCCAGCGCGCGGACGGGAAGCCGCCCCACCACCAGACCAACAATCTCTCCGTGAACTGCTGACTGATACCTTGGAGCAACAGACCTACTACGTATCCGACGACAATGACTACTGACGTTTCCGCGATGCCACCGGCGAGCGGTAGTACTTCGCGGAGTGCGCTCACGTCCAAAACCGCGCCGAGCGCCCAGAGGAAGAAGATCCCGGGGACGACAACGCCGATGAAGTCATAGAGATTAAACTTGGCAAGCATCGCCGGTCATTGAGCAGTTCCGTCTTAGACGCCGTTCAGTAGTCGGTTGTGAAGACGAAGGAGGCGATTTCCTTCGGCGCAATGACCATGATGTGCGTCGGCAGCCCCGCGTTATCGAGATGAGCGCGGATCTCCGCCACTGCCAGCAAGTCTTTTTCGCTCAACTCGGCGGGTCCCTGTGGATGCGAGTGCCACTCACCAACGTAGCCGATGAGGTTGCCGGTCCTCCCTCCGACCTCGTCCAAGGTCTCAGGGTAGTCCTTTACGCCGCGTTTGAAGGCGTAGGGAGTTCCCTTCGAGTCGGGCGACGGCGGCAGGGCGTCCGTGATGTAGATCACTTTACGCTTTCGGTGAGCAAAGCCTAGGAGAAGCCCCCCTGTCTCGTTCCTCCCTGCCCGCTTCATCCAGATGCGAAGCTTATCCACTACATGGGCGTGAATTCGCACCTGCCAGGCGTCGGCATCGCGCGCGTCGAGGATGAGGACCGGCGGAACTGTCAGGGTCTCAGTACCTGCGTTCACTCCGCTCCCCACATCCAGGAGCGATAGCTGGATTCTGCCGAGTCCCTCTCTCGCCCACTTATCCCGGAGCTTGTAGGCCGAAGCGACTAGCGCTGCGTGGACGGCGATCACGTCGTCCGAGAGACGCATCGTCGTCGAACTGCAGCTCATACCGATCCCGATCTCTTCGAGAACCTCGGCTCGCTCTTCTTGCTGCGTCCGGCGATGCGCCGCGAGCCATTCCGCGATCGCCCTATTGTGGCGTCCGAGATGAAAAAGATATGCCTGGAGATCATCGAGTCTCGGATTCCGGGCCGTCCCCTCCCAGAGAAGAATTCCCAACCGCCCCGCGTGCGCGATCTCGCAGCGCGAGAAGTGAAGCGATGCCGGCAGGTCGTGCGTGTCGACGAGCGCGTTCAGGACCGCGGTCGACGCCGTTGCGTCGATCAGAAACGGAGTGTCGAGAAATTCGTCAGGGCGCTCTAGGAGGTCATAAATCGATATTGGATACGAGCGGACATCTACATGCGACTCGTCGAGGCGGTACATCGACTTGATGTAGCCCGCGAGGCCTTCGGCCTTGTTCTTGCCGACGGCCTCCGGCGGTAGGCCGTGGCGTACGAGATGATGGGGCGCAAGATCCGCCAGGTCGACAAGGCTCTGGCTCACATGCCCCGCCCGAGCGAGGTGAAGGCTAACCTTCGAGCCGAGGGCGCCGCAACCCACAAGCGCGACACGTGTCGGCGCCTCGGCCGACTCGCGCGACATCTCACGAGCGAAAGAGGCGGTCAGGGGAGAGCGGTGACTGAGCGCCATCACCGGCGCCTCGTCCTTCCAGGTACCGTCCTCGTTCGAATGGTCTTCGGATGCGAGGATCACGAAGTTGAGGAGTTCTACGGCCGTCCCCTCCCCAATTAGCGCATGGGGACGGAGGAGCGCGACTACCATCGGGACACCGCCAAGCAGCTGAGCACCGAGGGCCCGATATGGCGCGGCTGCAGCCTCAAGGTCTATGTCGATTTCGCGGCAGAAGTTGCGGAGGTCGCCGTAGGAGGCCGGAAGAGTCCCGAAGTATCGAGTCACCGCAGTCTTTGATGCCCAAACGAGCATGCCGAGGAGCAGCCGATCTTCATCGGCCTTCTCGTCGATCACACGATTGTACTTCCGGAAGAGGTCGATCAGCCGCCCGCTCGGCGTTTCAGGCAGTACGAAATCTATGCGATAGGAGATCCGAGCCGAAAAGTATGCCCCAGTGGCCTGATTCTTGAGCAGCGTCGCCATAAGGTATGAACTGCCTTGGCAGCCGCCCGAACTGGCCCAACCGGCTTCGACCGCACCAGTAAGGTCGCGAGCAGGGTAGACAATAATCCCGACGGCGTGGTCGATGCGGGTTCCCTCGAAGCGGTCTTCCTCCCGGATCAGCCGGTTGCTCGCCGCGTCCCGGAGCCATCCCTGCACGCGGTGCACGAGATCTGTGACGCTGTGCTCCGCGAACCAGTCGTCGAGGCTTCCACGATGGAGACAGAAGCAAGCCAAGTCCTTACGCCCGGTCGGAATGAGGTGTGGCAGCCTCGAGCTTGGGAAGTCTAGCCGGTCGGAGTAAGCGAACGGCGCTTTCCGAGGAAACTGCTTTTGGTGCACAAGAAGCAGAATTGGCTCGACGGTGCGGATGTCTACATCGTCTACGGGCCCCCGCGATGGCAAGTCGACCAAAACCTGCATCGCAATCGCGTGATAAGCGTCGTTCCACGTGAGGCAGCGCACGCCCGCTCCGGGAAACCGTGCCCGCAACTCGTCGACCGCCGCACGCATGGATGCCGAAAGCTCGGCGGGCGCGAGCTCCCGCCGGGCCGAGGAATGATACTCAGGCCCGCCACCCATACGTCTTCGGCGTCGTTACTGTGGCCGCGAGCGCGGCGGAGGAGACGACCTGACTTCCCTTTGAGTATTCATCCTTTTGAGGCCCGTTCTTCGTCATACGGAAGTAGATCGGCAGCGGCTTCTTCGCATCAGGATGCTCGCACGTGCAGATGAAGTGATCGTCGCCGACCTCCTTGCGGTAGAGCACAGCCGCCTGGTAGTGGGGCGGGTCATCGTCGTCGTCTTTGATCGGCTTCGACGAGGCGATCACGAAGGCGCCCTTCCGCTTGTGCTTCTTGAGGAAGGCCCGGATCTTCTCGCTCGGTTTGTTCTCTTCGGATGGCAGTTCGCTGAAGAACGTCCACGAACAGTGGTGAGGCGCAAGGAAGAGATCCCAGTCGAGCGTCGCGTCACGGCTCTTATCGATGATGGCCTCCCAGATCGCGCATCCGGCGTCGCCGCCGAAGAACGCCAGGGCCGCGTTCTCCACGCCGTCCACGGCGAACCGGGCCTGGAGGACGACGCTCGTGTCATTTCGCTTCTGCCATTCCGCATCGGTATCCTTCCGGACGGGGGCATGGACGAAGAATGCAAAGTCTTTCTTGATGCTGCCGTTCACCAGGTTAATCGCGTTCCCCGGGACGATGACCAGGCCCTCAAGACCTTTGAGCTCAGGGTTATCGGTGTAGCCAACGATCCTAATCCGATTGCCGGGCAGGTTCCGAGCCTCGGACCCGACTCGGTAAAGAACGATCCGCCGATCCACCTCCTTCTTGAAGGCCTTGGCGTCGTCGCAGAGATCGCTCTCCGCCCACGGCCAAAAGATGCGCGGCGCGAACCAAAGCTCATCCGCGATAATGCGCCCGGCCCTTTTGTCCTTGTCGGTGTACTTCGTCGGATCTCCCGCGTAAAAGACCGTCCTGTAGCCACGGATGTGGTCCTGGTCGGGGTGCGAATTGAGAAAGGCGTCGTGATGCTGATAGCCGGCGCCATCACTACGGGCCTCCCTCAGCAGATGTCCGTGGACATCGTACCGCGAGGGATCGTCCTTGTCGCTCGACGCTTCCGTGACGTTAAGGTCAATCACGAACGTCGTCTTGTCGGCGAGAGTAATGAGAATTGTGTCGCCATTGCCGACGGGAAAGTAGGTGATCGTGTGATCGGGCATGTCCGCCTCCAGTTCCTACCGTTTAGAACGCCGTCAGCGGGTCAAGCAAGGCGGGGAGTCGCTCCAGCACCGCCCCTGCCGCCCGGAGATTTTGAAACATAGCAGACGAGCCCGAGACTCACCAAGCCGAAACTGCCGACGCCAGGATTATTACGCACTTATGAAGCTCTTCCGAGCACTTTGTGGGGCCCCGGTCGATGAGCTGCTGAATATCAGCCGCCCTCGACTCGGCTCTTTTTAATTCGATAGTGATCGCGGCATTGGGGGATACTTTCGGCAGGCTAGGCTCCACATTCGCAAGGTCCCTACGCCAATGTCGGAGATGCGGCGGATGGCGAGCAGAGCTGGGCATGTGAAGCAGCGAGTCATGAGAAAGCGCCGACCGGGAAAGCGAGCGAGTGGCTCTGAAACGTCCGCCAAGACGTACAAGGTGGTCGCTATCAGCTTACACACGGACCAAGCAGCGTCGGTAGATCAAACCACCGAGCAACTCCACCAAGCCGGGTACCCGAAGGCTAGTCGTTCGCTCATCATCCAGGCAGCAATCAGTCGGCTACAAGAGGAACTCGCAGGCAAGACGCAGGATGAGATTCTCCGATATTTTGCAGAGCACCAAGTCAAACGCACGCTAGCCTACGCGAAATCTCGTCAAAATGAGCCGCCCGATCGAAAGGAACGATTCAAGGGTAAGACAGTAAGCCGATAGGTGTCCTACGGTCCAGCGCATGCTATGCCGTACCTGATGGCCGCAGTGCCCGTGAAAGGCATCTCGTGCGTCCTCCTTTGTAGCATCTGTCGCTATCCTCCTGGCTCACAGGACCCTTTTCCCTCGCCCCTTGCCAGAACCATTTCTTTTTGAACCAAGGAGACGGCCGCTCAAATGCCCGCTAAAGGCGCGGCTCTCCCGAGGCGCTCTTGCCAGAGGTTTTTGAGCCTGCCACTCGTTGGGGTTGCCTCCATGCCAGCCCGACGAACTCAGGAGAGGCAGTTTGAGGGCCCTGTCTATGGCCGGAATGCACGGTCGCCGTGCGGAGCCACTGGTCCGGATGCCTATGTCCATGCCCCTGGTACAGAAATCATCGGCTGGGAGCCCGCTCGGCGATATGCGTCGGACGCGCTCGCCGGGGGTCGCCTTGGCCAGGAGCTAGTCCAGGCGCGGGAAGGAGTCGAGAAAGCGCCGCTCGAAGGTCTTGAGGACGACATCGAGCAGGCTCTGCATCTCCTCCCAGAAGCGTCGGAATCCCTCGTCAACCTGCCGGGGCGGCCCCAGCGCATCTCGGTGTGCAAAGCCGAAGAGGCTCCCGGTACTCCGGCCCGCGAGCTTCAGCCAGATCGCACCAATCGCGTCGGCATCGTTGAAGTCGTAGGCGGCGAGAGTCGCTTGGATCTCCTGCTTATGGGCTTCATTGGGATTCTGCGGCGAGAAGTCTGATGGGAGAACGACGGCGCAGCAGCGAGCTTTCGATCTCGCGGAGCAAATGGGCCACGAGATGGGTTGTGTTCGCCATGGCCCCCGAGGCCATGAGGAAGCACGCCTCGCGGAAAAAGGCCGCGGCGCCAGGACTGACGAGCCGCAGGAGCTCGTAGATCCTCGCCTGGCGAGGATCGGTAAGCCGAAAGTCTTCTGGCGTTCGCCGGCTTACGTGACACATCTCTGAGGGGGTTTTCGGTCCACCCCCCGCACGGGGGATCTTAGGCCGGGCCCAACGACCGGCTGCGACTTCAAGAAACTGGCTTCACAGCACTCGCTCTCACATGGGAAGGCCACGCACCCCGCCAATGGGCCACCGCTGGATCTGGCGGCGACTACGCCTAGCGGTCGTCAGCGGACCCGATTCCTTCGAGCCGAGCGCCTAGACCAGGGGCGGCGTCGGGACGCTTGCCCGGCGTTCGACTGGCGCGGTGGCGCTTCCGCCAGCATGGGTTAGGATCGTAGTTCGTGGGAAGCATAATGGTGTCCCTCGGGGAGGTACTCGTCGGCCTTGCCGACGCCCTGCAGACCGTCGATATCAGGGTCGCGGCGTGCCGGGAGTCAACCAGCGTCAGTGCAGGCGAGTGGCTGCCCCTTCGGACGGTGATCCGGGTCTCATTCCATTCCCAGGAAACCATCCGCGGCAAGTACTTGGAGCTTGAGCGCCGACTCGGGAGGCCGCGCACGGATCGCTTCGCAATCTTCCATGCCGTCGTCCCCTTATCTCAGCTTCCGGCTCTACCACCAAGGCACGTGCTGCTCGCCCGCGTCGCCCCTGAGGGGCTAAGCCTTGAGACGGCTCCGCTTAATGCGGGCGACCTGAAAGGGCGCATCGAGCGGTACCGACATACTTGCGAACCTATTGGTAAAGAAATTTGGCCGGGTATCGAGTTCTCCTACACCCCCAACGGAGGGGTTTTCCCCGCGAAGACGACCGATATCGCTGTGCTCGATGCGGAGGTCCGCCGAGAGCTCGGGCTCCCATCGTGCGAGACCGCGATGCGGGCATACCTCGAAGTGCGCGATACCTCGACCCGCTTCGGCAACGTATTCACCGAAGTCCTGATGCCAGCGAGTATTACCGAACTCGGCTTCGACGGTACTGTTCTCGCCATTGAGGCGATAGCAGCCAAGAGCCTTGGCGGATTTCGCTGCTTCCTAACGAAGCGCGCGCCAGATGGCCTGGCTGTCCTGGAGCACCGCGAGGTCTTCCTTCGAGCTGCGGGTGAGCGCGGGGACTTTGTAGTCCAGCGCGGATCGACCGAGCTCAAGGCGGATCGAGAAGAACTCATAGACATCGTGCTCACGCACCCTGCTCTCCCCGAGCTCGACGAGCTGCGCCGGCGAGTTCACGATCTTCTGCCGCTCGCTGAGCGCAACCCACTCCTGGTCTGTCTCTCGCGATTCTGGGATCTCACCGAGGTGCGCCGACGGCTCGAGCGTCCGTACGAGACGCCGCATCGCAAGCTCGATCGCAGCCCGCAGATGGCGTTCCAGGCGAGCGTTGCTCACCTCTTGACGCTTGCGGGCTTCCGGACCATCGACCTCGAGCGCGACGACCAGATGCGCCATCCCGAGACCAGCGTTCAAGTCGCGACCGCGGATCTGCTCGCTTACCACGCGCCGCGTCGCGTGCTGGTCGTCGGCGCGTGCACTATCAACGTCCCGCGAGGTGAGGATTACGAGAAACTCCTCCATGCCACCAGCTTGCTCCGCCGGGAGTTCGGCGAAATGACCGAAGTGATTCTAGTTCCTGCGCTTTTTGCCGGACAGGAAGGTGATTCGGCCGTGAGGGAGGGCGCCCTCGCTCGTCGCGTTTGCCTGCTGACGCTCGATGAGCTCACTAAGGCGTGGCGTCTCGTCGAGGAGGGCGAGGAGGACCGTTTTCTTTCCTTCCTACTCGGCCTGCCCTCGCTTTGATGCCGGGCGGTTCTGCAAAATATTGCTCAGGCTGCGCGCGGCGAGACGGGTTCGCGTTGCCTGAAGATGTGGTCTAGCTGATACCCCAGCTGCTTTGTGTCCGGCCTGTCGGCCGTTCACAAAGCTGAGCTCCACGAGGACCGCAACCTGTGCCTACCCGGCGCTCTTGCCGCTGCGGCCAAGGCGGCTGATTCTCAGGAAGACCCCACTTGGGATCCGACCGTGAGGATCTTCCCAGGCTTGTACCGACCCGAGTTTGCGCAGCATGCATAAAAGAAGTGATTCTGGGACGGCTCAGCCTGGTTTCGAGAAGCTCATGTTGTTTCGGGCTTGGCGCGGGCGCCGGAGGTCAAAGGTTTATGAACGTGGATAGTCCTCGGCGCATACGAGGCGTGGCAGAGAGGCAATCGGAGAATCAATGAACCCTGCACGAGGAGGCTCAAGACCTTCATCAATCATGGTTTAAATGGGCCGTCGTCTCTCAACAACGGACAACCGGCATCATCAAATGATAGAGTCAGGACGCGACCTACCGGTGCCGCGTTCGCGCCTTCAACGGAGAGTACGATGCGGTACTCGCATTTACGCCACCACCAAAAGATCGGGTAATGTCCGCGGGCCAGAGAGACATGCATCCAGCCCGTCTGTCCCGTCTCGTTGACCAGATCAACATGTCGATGCGTGCCATGGGTGGTTGGATGTAGCGGTCGGGTTGTGCCGGGCTCTGCCTGATCGTCCATCCAGCGGAGTAGCGATGGCAATTGCATCGGGAAGCCACCAAACTCAATCAAAAACACGCCAGCATCTTCGATCGTCCGCTCGCCGGAGTTGACAATTCCAACCCGAAACCACGGCAGCCGACCAAAACGATTCCAGACGCAACTCGAACACTCTGGATCGAACACGAACTCAAACCTAGGTGGGCCGATCCGGGCTCGTAGGGTCGCAAACATCGCGGAAAGAGGAGAGGGCCGGCTCATCAGCGGCCCTCGTCTTTTAATCAGGAAGTCCAGGGATCGAGTCCCTGAGCTGCCCCCCTGCCTGCACCAGAAACCCGGTTGCGCCTGGTTGCGTGGAGTGCCGTGCTCTGCCGCATTTTGCACAAGGGTGTGCTCCAGAAGTGCGCGATTATTGAAGACGTGGCCTACGAATCCCTTACCCTCCACCAGTTGACGCGACGCGGGCCGGGAAAACCCCGGCCCGTTCTCGTCCCGCGCCCGCCTCAGGTCTTCGTGGCGGCGGCGGGCGGCTTCTTCGCCGCGACCGGGCGCCGCGGGCAGAACTTGTGGTACCAGGTGGTGCCCAGCTTGATGTGGTTGCCGTTGCGGCGGATGCGGAGCTTGCACTTCGGACAGGTTCCCATGCGCCGTATTATACAGAGCGCATGACCCCCGAGCCCATGAGCGACTGTCTGTTCTGCCGGATCGTCGACCGGAAGATCCCGGCCGACATCGAGTACGAGGACGACGCCGTGCTGGCCTTCAAGGACATCTATCCCAAGGCGCCGGTGCACCTGTTGATCGTGCCCAAGCGCCACATCGCCTCCATCATGGCGATGGAGCCCGGCGACGTCGAGGTGGTCGGGCGCTGTCTGCTGGCGGCGCGGAAGCTCGGCGAGGCCAAGGGCTTCGCCGAGCGCGGCTACCGCGTGGGTGTCAACTGTGGCCCCGAGGGCGGGCAGCACGTCTACCACGTGCACTTCCACTTCCTGGCGGGGCGGCGTTCGGGTGCCTAGCCACGTCATCGACTTCGAGCTGTTCGGCGGTCAGTTCGCGGCGTCGAAGATGCGCGCTCTCTTCGACGAGCGCGCGATGATCCAGCGCTGGCGCGACGTGGAGGCGGCGCTGGCCGCCGGCCAGGCCGAGCTCGGCATCATTCCCGCCGCGGCGGCCGACGCCATCGCGCGCGGTGCCCGCGTCGAGCGGCTCGACCTCGACGCCGTCAAGCGCGACCTGGCCGCCACCGCCGAGCTGGACCGCCTGCTCGATCCCGCGGCCTACACGGGGCTGGCGGGAGCGTTCGTGGACCGCGTGCTCGGCGACACGGGGCGCCTCCGCAGCTAGCCACGCGCCGGAGTAATCACCGTTCGAGCGCGGGCTTCGCCCGCGCGATCCCTTTCTGGGGGAGGGGGCCGTAACTTCCGCCCCCTCCGAGCGAGCTAGCCCGCCTTCGACTCCAGCGGAAGCCCGGCGTTGGCCCAGCTGCCGAGCCCGCCCTTGAGAATCCGCACGTCCCGGTAGCCGAGCCGCCTCAGCAGGTGCGCCACCCGGGCGCTGGTCGCCTCGTCGGGTCAGGTACAGTAGGCGACGACCGTGCGGTCGGGCTCGACCGGGAGCCGGGCGCTTCCCGACTCCAGCGCCTGGGGCGCGACGTGGAGCGAGTTGGGAATGCGGACCGGGCTCTGGGCGTACGTCGTGGCCTCGCGCACGTCGAGAATCACGGGCGGCTCAGGCGACGTCTCGATGAGCTTCATGACCTCCGATGGCCGGATCCTGAAGCGGTTGCGCTTCCAGCGGAGCCCGAGAAGGCCGCCGTAGGCACCGAGGCTCACCACGGTCACCCCCGTCGCCACCAGCGCCCAGGGGAAGGGCACGGGCGGCGGGTTTTTGATCTTCTCCGCGTTCTCGGCGCTGAGCCGCCTGACGTCGGGCATCTCCGGCAGCAGCCGGTTGGCCTCGGCGAACGCCGGCTCCGCCCGGCGATGGTTGCCGGAGAAGAAGTCGTGCAAGGCGGCCTGCCAAGCCTGGTTGAACCGGCTCGGCTCGTCGAGCTTCACTTCGGTCCCTTCGAGGAACGCTCGCACGGCCTGAGACGGGATCACGAAGTTGAAGCCCTGCACGATACCGCCCTCCGCGCCCGCTGCCAGCGTGACGAACGTGAGGACGCCCACGACGCGCCCCGCGTCGTCGACCGCCGGACCGCCGCTGTTGCCCCAGGCGGCGGGGGCGTCCGTCTGGATCACGGGCTGGCCCGCGCGGTCCTGCTTGAAGCCGGAGACCGCGCCGTTCGTCACCGAGGCTTCCATCTTGGCGGAGGCGTTGAGCAGCTCGTGAGTCAGCACGATGCCCGGGAAGCCCACGATGTGGACGCGGTCGCCGATCTTGAGGGCATTCGAGTCGCCCAGGGCGAGCGCCGGCATGTCGGCCGCCTCGAGCCTCAGGAGGGCGAGATCCTGACCGGACATCTCTTCGCCGGCGACCGGCGGACTGTACTTGGCGACGGTCGCGGACAGCCGAACCCCATTCGAGAGGATGACGGAGATCGAGGGGTCGAGCTTGACGTCGGCGACGCGGCAGCCGGGGCGCGCGGCCTTCTGCGCTTGCTGCGTCCGCAGCCACTCGGGTGGGCGGAAGGCCGGCGAGACGACATGCGCGTTGGTGATCACCCAGCCGCTCGGGGTGATGAACCACCCGGTGCCCGTCTCGCGGAAGGGTGGCGGCGTGACCCTGACGTCGCCCCCGCTCGCACACCTGAGGTGGACCTCCGATGAGACCTCCGCAACGACAAGGGCGACGGCGGGCTTGGCGCTTAATAACGCTTCCTGAACCGAGACCTCGGCGGCGTTGGCCGTCGTCGAGGCCAGCCCTACGAGGCCGGCGAGCAACGCGCGACGCATCGAGCGCATTCTAGGACACCTCGGCCAAGAGCCCGATCCTAAAGAAAAGGGCTCCAGGGGGTTGCCCTGGAGCCCGAGCGTCTGTCGCGATGTCGACTACTTAAGCGTGGTGATAGCGGCTTCGGCCTTCGACTTGGCCGTCTTCATGTCGCCGGCCTTGCAGGCCGCTTCGGCTTCCCTGACCAGCGTCGACGCCTTGGAGATATCGCCCGAGGGCTTTGCGCCGGCGAGCGACCGCGGCGCCTGGGCCCCCCGCTGTGCCTCAGCATCCAGCCCACGCTGACCACGCGGGGCCTGGGCGTCCTGCCCGCGCGGGGCTTGCGCGTCCTGCCCCCGCTGCGCCTGAGGATCCAGGCCGCGCTGCCCCCGCGGGGCCTGAGCGTCCTGCCCCCGCGGAGCCTGAGCATCCTGGCCGCGCTGGGCCTGAGCATCCAGACCACGCTGCCCCCGTGGAGCCTGGGCATCCTGCCCCCGCGGAGCCTGGGCATCCTGGCCGCGCGGAGCCTGAGCATCCTGCCCGCGCGGGGCCTGAGCGTCCTGACCGCGCGTGGCTTGTGCATCCTGGCCGCGCGGGGCCTGAGCATCCTGACCCCGGGCGCCGGCGAGGGACCGCGGCGCCTGGACATCCTGGCCACGCGGGGCTTGCGCGTCCTGCCCGCGCGGCGCCTGAGCATCTTGACCGCGCGCGCCGGCGAGAGACCGCGGCGCCTGGGCGTCCTGCCCGCGCGCCATACCGGACTTCTGGCTCAGCAACTCCTTCGCTTTCGAGACCTCGGGCGGGCAGGGTGCCGCCGCGTCGGCCATCGGAACGAAGGCGATGAACGCCACCACACTCATGATCGTCGCAACCAGTTTCTTCATCATCTCCCCATTTCTTTCGGGATTTGGTATGACCTCGCTTCGTCGACTCCGAACCGCCGCTTCCGGGCCGTCCCACCCCCTTCGCCGTCGAGTCGTACGCACGGCGCGACCGTGCTGCTCGGCCCCCTATGAGGCAAGCGCGGTGCCAGGGATCACAATTCGGCGAGCGGATTGATTTTCACATACTTACGAGGACCGGACGAACGGGAGACTGGCGTTGTGCCCGGCCAGGCCGCGCGCCCCCGTCCGGCATTCTGCCTGCCTGCTGTGGTAGGCTTGGGACCCTCATGCTTCGGCTGACGCGCATCGCGTTTGCGTTGCTCGTCCTCCTGGTCTTCAGCGCATGTGCGGTCGGTCGTTCGACCCCGGTCGCCCGCGCACCCGCCAGCCCCACTCGCCACGTCTTGCCCAACGGCGTTCGCGTCGTGGTGGAGCGGCATGAGGCCAGCGACGTGGTGGCGCTGCAGCTCTGGGTCCAGGCGGGTGGACGGGACGAGACGGCGTCGGAGCTGGGGCTCGCGCACTACCTCGAGCACATGCTGTTCAAAGGCACCACGACCCGGCCCGGCGGCTTCATCGACCGTGAGGTGGAAGGCGTCGGCGGCCGCATGAACGCGGGGACGTCGCTCGACTACACGTACTACCACTTGCTGCTGCCCGCGCGCCGCGCGCTCGTCGGGATCGACATTCTGGCCGACGTCAGCGTGAACGCCAGCCTCGACGACGGCCCGCTCGGGCGCGAGAAGCGCGTCGTACTGGAGGAGATGCGCCTGGGCGAGGACGCGCCGATGCGCTTCCTCTTCCGGCAGCTTTACGAGGCCCTCTTCGACGGCCACCCGTACGGGCGGCCCGTGATCGGCCGAGCCGACCTGATCCGCGCGCTGACCCGCGACCAGCTCATGCGCTTCTACCGGCACCACTACGTGCCGGAATCGTTCACCCTTGTCGTCGTGGGCGCGGTGAGTCCGCCGGAAGTCCTGGAAGCCGCGGCGCGGACGTTCGGGCGCCTGCCCCGCAGCGGTGTCGGGCGCCTTCCGGTGTCGTCGGTAGCCGGGGCGCGCCCGAAGAACGTCGAGCTGGTACGTCCGGGGACGTACGCCTATCTGGGGCTGGCCTGGCCCGCCCCCCGGCTCGATCACGCCGACACGCCGGCGGTCGATCTCCTCGTCGCCATCCTGGGGCAGAGCCGGTCGTCACGACTGACGCGAACGGTGCGTGAGCGGCTCGGGCTCGTCAATACCATCTCGACGGGCTACGCGGCGCTGGAAGGCGCCGGCGTCGTCACGCTCAACGCGCAGCTCGATCCGGCCAACCTCTCGCGGGCCGAAGCCGAGATCCTGAAGGAGATCCGCCGCCTCCGCGACAGCGGGGTCGGGCGGGCGGAGGTGGAGCGGGCCCTCACGACCGAAGAGGCTCGGCGGGAGTTTCGGGCGGAGACCGCCGAGGGGCGGGCCTTCGTGCTGGGCCACGCCGAGACCACCTGGCGCCTGGAAGAGGAGCTGGCCTATACCGACCGCCTGCGCTCGGTGACGCGCGAACAGATCCACGCGGCGGCGCGCCGCTACCTCGATCCGGAGCGCTTCGCCAGGGTCGTGTTCGTACCGAGCGGCCCTCGATGAGGGGTCGGCGCGCGCTGGGTTTCGGGCTCGCGCTGGCGCTGGCGTTGCCGACCATCGCAGAGGCCCAGCCCGCCGGCGTGACCCGCTACGTGCTCCCCAACCGCATGCCCGTGCTCGTGCGCGAGAGCGGCGATGCCGGCGTGGTGGCCGTGTCGCTCCAGGTGCGAGCCGGCTCGCGCTTCGAGACCGCGGAGACCGCCGGAATCACGAATTTCCTGCATCGTGCGATGCTGCGCGGCACGGGTCGACGGACCGGAGAGCAGCTCGTGGAGGCGGCCGAAAGGCTCGGCGGCAACCTGGACGCCTCCGGCGAGGTCGAGTACGCGGAGGTCCGCGGTAGCGCGCTGGCCCGCCACTGGGAGGCGCTGCTCGGCCTGGTCGCCGAGGTCGCGCTCACGCCGACCCTGCCGGCGGACGAGGTGGAGAAGGAGCGCCGGCTGATCCTGAGCCAGATCCAGACCCGCGAGGACAACCCATTTCCGCTCGCCTTCGATTCGCTCTTGCGCGAGCTCTATGGACCGCACCCCTACGGGCTCAGGAGCCTGGGGCGTCGCGACAGCGTGGCGGGGCTCGGGCGCGAGGACCTCCTGACTCACCACCGGTCCATCTATCGACCCGACCGGCTCGTGCTTGCCGTCAGTGGGCGTATCGAGCGGGACCGGGTGAAGCGGGCGGCCGAGCAGCTCTTCGGAGGGCTGCGGGTCGTCGCCGAGCCCCGCCTCGACGCTGCACCCGCGCCGGCGCCCACGGGGGCGCGGCGCGTGCTGGAGAGGCCGGCGCAGCAGGCGCAGATCCTCGTCGGTTACCTCGCGCCCGGGCTCGGCGAGCCGGATTATCCCGCCGTCAAGGTGCTGGCGGCGCTGCTCGGCGGCGGCATGTCGGGCCGGCTCTTCGTCGAGCTGAGGGACAATCGCGGCCTCGCGTATCAGGTCACGGCGCTGAGCCCGCCGCGGGCCGGGCCGGGGTTCCTCGTGGCCTACATGGGCACCGCCCGCGAGAATATCCCGGCGGCGGAGGCGGGCATGCTGCGGGAACTGGAACGGATCCCCCTGGAGGGCGTCGGCGAGGAGGAGGTCGCCCGCGCCAAGGCGCGCGTATTGGGCGGCCTCGCCATGGACCGCCGGACCAGCGCGCGCCACGCCTGGTATCTGGCCTTCTTCGAGATTGTCGGGGCGGGGTGGGACTTCCCCGAGCGCTACGCGCGCGCGGTGGAGACGGTGACCGCCGCGGATGTCAGGGCGGTCGCGGGGCGGTATCTCAGGCGGCCCACCACGGTTGTGCTGGAGCCTCGCTGATGCTGCCGCTCAAGGACGACGTCCCGAGCCGGACGGTGCCGTTCATGACGGTGGGCCTGATCGCCGCCAACGTCGTGGCGTTCCTCTACCAGGCGTCGCTCGAGATGAGCGGTGATCCTCGCGCGCTCCAGGCGGCGCAGGAGCTCGTCTTCGAGTTCGGCGCCATCCCCTGCCGGCTCACCGGCGCCTGCCGGGCGCCGGCCGAGTTCCCGCACCCGGCCCTGACGATCTTCACGTCGATGTTCCTCCACGGCGGTCTCTTCCACATCGCCGGCAACATGCTCTACCTGTGGATCTTCGGCAACAACGTGGAGGACACGCTGGGACACGGGCGCTTCCTCCTCTTCTATCTCTTCTGCGGCGTGGCCGCGGCGCTGGCCCAGACCGTCATGAACCCCGCGTCGAAGATCCCCATGGTGGGGGCCAGCGGCGCCATCTCCGGGGTGCTGGGCGCGTATCTGCTGCTCTTCCCGTACGCGCGGGTGCTGACGCTGATCACCTTCGGCTTCTTCATCCGGTTCGTCCACATCCCCGCCGTCATCGTCCTGGGGTTCTGGATCGTCGTGCAGTTCCTGAACGGGATTCTCACGGTCAGCCTGGCCGGTCCCGAGGCCGGCGGCGGGGTGGCGTGGTTCGCCCACATCGGGGGCTTCCTGGCGGGGATGGCTGTCGTCTTTCTGCTCCGGCTCTGGCGGCCGACTCGCCTATAATCGGGGGCTATGGCGACGCGAATTCGAATCGACCGACTGCTGGTGGAGCGGGGGCTCGTCGAGAGCCGTGAGAAGGCGACCAAGCTGATCCTCGCCGGGGACGTTTTCGTCGACGGCGAGCGGGTAGACAAGGCCGGGGCCCTGGTCTCGCTGGAGGTAGAGCTCGAGCTGCGCGGGCGCTCCCCCTACGTCAGCCGTGGCGGCGAGAAGCTCGTCCACGCGCTCGACCACTTCAACGTCCCCGTGGTGGGCCGGATCTGCATCGACGTCGGGGCCTCCACGGGCGGATTCACCGACTGTCTGCTGCAGCGCGGGGCCGCCCGTGTCTACGCCGTGGACGTCGGCACCGGGCAGCTCGACGCACGCCTCCGGCGGGATCCGCGCGTGGTGGTGATGGAGCAGACCAACGCCCGCGCGCTCGACCCCCGGATCTTCCCCGAGCACCCATCGCTGGCCGTGATCGACGTGGCCTTCATCTCCCTGGAGAAGGTCCTGCCGGCCGCCTTCGGGGTCCTGTCGCCCCGGGCCGACGTGATCACCCTGGTCAAGCCACAGTTCGAGGTCGGGCGTGAACTGGTGGGCAAGGGCGGTGTCGTACGCGACCCCGCGCTGCACCGGCAGGTGGTGGGCCGGCTGGCTCGGTACTCGGTGCTGCGGGGCTGGCATGTGCTCGGGGTGACCGCCTCGCCCCTGCGCGGTCCCAAGGGTAACCGCGAGTTCTTCCTCCATCTCTGCACGCACGGCCGTACCGCCGCCAACATCGAGACGATGATCAGCCGCAGTGTCGAGGCGCTTGCGTGAACCGGCAGTGCGAGCCGCAGGACGGCCGGGGGCTGGGGCCCCCGCGTCCGAGGCGAGCCGATGAAGATGGCAGTGCGAGCCGCAGGACGTCGGCGGGCCGCTGGGCGAGCCGCAGGGCGGCCAGGGGCTGGGGCCCCTGCGCCCGAGGCGAGCGAATCTAGGGAGCCCCGCCCGTCCGAGGCGAGCCTATGAAAAAAGTCGGCATCGTCGCCAAGCCGGACGCCGGCGAGGCGCGCGCGGTCGTTCGGCGGCTGATCGAGTGGTTGGGAGCGCGAGGCCTGACAGTCCTGCTCGAGAAGGAGACGGCCACTCTCGCCCCCGATGCCGCGGTTTCCCAGGCGAGCCGGACGGACCTGCCCGGTCAAGTGGACTTCCTCATCGTCCTGGGGGGCGACGGGACGCTGCTGGCGGTGGCCCGCGCGGTCGGCGACCTGGGCATCCCGCTCCTCGGGGTCAATCTCGGCGGGCTCGGCTTCCTGACCGCGACGACGCTGGATGAGATGATCCCGGCGCTGGAGGCCTTCCTCCAGGGACAGATGGTCATCGAGGAGCGGATGATGCTCGCCGCCCGGGTGCGCCGGAGCGAGCGATCGGTGAGCGAGCTCCTGGCCCTCAACGACGTCGTGATCATGAAGTCCGCGATGAGCCGGATCATCGATCTGAGCGTGTCGGTGGAGGGACAGTCGGCGACGGCGTACCGGGCCGACGGGCTGATCATCGCGACGCCGACGGGCTCCACCGCCTACTCGCTCTCCGCGGGCGGCCCCATCCTGTTTCCGACCATGGACGCCGTGGTCCTCACGCCGATCTGCTCGCACACGCTGACCGCGCGGCCGGTCGTGCTGCCCGGGACCCAGCGCATCGAGGTGACGCTGCTCAGCAATCAGGAGGTCATGCTCACCATCGACGGGCAGGTGGGGGTGGGGCTCCGGGAGCGCGACACCGTCGAGGTGCAGCGGGCCGCTTCCCGGATCCGCCTCGTCCGCTTCCCGCAGAAGCATTTCTTCTCCGTCCTCCGCACCAAATTGAAATGGGGAGAACGCTGAACCGCATCCGCTGAAGCTCGCAGGGGAGCGGAGGTGCTGGCGTGGTCGACGAGGGCTGCCCGGTTCCGGTCCCCGCGTGTTCCAGCAGATACGGCTTGAGCGCCCGCGCCTGATCTAGCATCATCCGGGCAGCATGCTGCGCGAGCTCCGCATCCGGAACTTCGCCGTCATCGAAACCGTCACCGTCCCCTTCGCGTCCGGCCTGAACGTCCTCACGGGCGAGACCGGCGCCGGCAAGTCGATCCTCATCGACGCCCTCCTCCTGATCCGGGGAGCGCGGGCCCAGTCCGACGTCATCCGGACCGACGCCGAGACGGCGACCGTCGAGGCGGTCTTCGACGTGGAGGGCAATTGCGCGGTGGCCGCCGGGCTCGAGGAGGCGGGGCTCGCGACCGAGGACGATCAACTCGTCATCCGGCGCGAGCTGGCGCGTTCCGGCCGGCACCGCGCCTTCGTCAACGATTCGCCGGTGACGGTGGGGCTCCTCGAGCGGCTGGGTGATCACCTGGTGGAGGTTCACGGCCAGCACGAGCACCAGAGGCTCCTCGAGCCGGCGCGCCAGCTCGAGCTGCTCGACCGGTTCGCCGGTGCCGAGGGGCTGCGCGAGCAGGTGGCCCGGCTCTTCGCGAAGTACCGGGCCGCCTGCGAAGAGGTCGAGCGGATGCGCGCCGCCGAGCGCGACCGGGCGCAGCGCCAGGACCTCCTGCGCTTTCAGGTCTCCGAGCTGGACGCCGCGCGCCTCCGCCCCGGCGAGGAAGAAGAGCTGCGCGCCGAGCGGAAGCGGCTGCAGCACTCCGAGCGGCTGGCCAAGGGGCTGGCCGAGGCGTCCGCCCTGCTCGTCGACGACCAGGATGCCGCGGCCAGCCGGCTGACGCGGGCCGCCCGGCTCTTCCGGGATCTCGGCCGGCTCGACCCCGGGTTTGCGACGCCGGCCGAGCTGCTGGAGGCGGCTGCGGCCCAGGTCGAGGACGCGCTGGTCGCCATTCGCGCGCTGCGCGCGAGCGTGGACGCCGAGCCGGGGCGGCTGGAGACGATCGACGACCGCCTGGACGCGCTGACCCGGCTGAGGCGCAAGTACGGCGACACCGAGGACGCGATGCTGGCCTTCCGGGAGGCCGCGGCCCACGAGCTCGAGCGTCTGGAGCATCACGAGGAGATTCTCGCCGCCGAGGAGCGGCGCGTGGCCGAGCTCAGGAGCGAGCTGCTCGCGCGCGCCGGCGCGCTCTCCGAGGCCCGGCGGGCCGCCGGCGCGCGCCTGGCCCCCCTGATTCAGCGGGAGGTCCGAGCGCTGGGCATGGAGCGCGCCCGCTTGGAGATCGTGATCGACCCCGCCGGGCCTGACGACGTGACCGCCCGCGGGCTCGACCGCGTCGAGCTCCGCTTCTCGGCGAACCCCGGCGAGGAGTTGCGGCCGCTGGCGCGGATCGGCTCGGGCGGCGAGCTGTCGCGGACGATGCTGGCGGTGCAGGCGGTTCTGGCCGCCGCCGACCGCATTCCCACGATGGTCTTCGACGAGGTGGACGCGGGCATCGGAGGCCACGTCGCCAGCGTCGTCGCCGACAAGCTCGCGGCCGCGGCGGCCGGGCGCCAGGTGCTGTGTGTGACGCACCTGCCGCAGATCGCGGCCAGAGCGCAGCATCATCTCCTGGTGGTCAAGGGCGTGAGCGGCCGGCGAACGCGCGCGGCGGTCACCGTGCTCGAGGGCGCCGCGCGGGTCGAAGAGGTTGCGCGAATGCTCGGCGGCGCCGCGCCCTCCGACACCGCGCGCCGCCACGCCCGGGAGCTGCTGGCCGGGCGCTAGCACAGTGGGAGAGGGCCGCGACGGCCCCCTTCCAAGCCTCCCCCAGGAAGGATTGCGCCGGCGGAGCCGGCGCTCGAAACGGCGAGCGATGGCGCAGCCCTCGTGCTATTCGCCGGCGGACCGCTAGCGGGGCCGAAGCGCGAAGGGTCGAGTTCCGCCCCTGTATAATGGGGACTGGTCATGTTGAACGCTCTCCTCCGCACGGTCTTCGGCACCAAGCACGAGCGCGACGTCAAACGGATGATGCCGACCGTGCAGGCGATCAACGGATTCGAGGCGGAGGCACGAGCGCTCGACGACGCTGGACTGCGGGCGAAGACCGACGACCTGCGCAAGCGCCTGGGAGGCGGAGCCGCGCTCGACGAGCTCCTTCCCGAAGCGTTTGCGGTCTGCCGCGAAGCGGCGCGGCGCGCGGTCGGCATGCGGCACTTCGACGTCCAGCTCGTCGGCGGCATGGTGCTCCACACCGGCAAGATCGCCGAGATGGCGACGGGCGAGGGCAAGACGCTGGTGGCGACGCTGCCGGCCTACCTGAACGCGCTTCCCGGCCGCGGCGTGCACATCGTCACCGTCAACGACTACCTGGCCAAGCGCGATGCGCAGTGGATGGGCCCCATCTATCAGGCGCTAGGGCTGAGCGTCGGCGTCATCCAGCACGAGGCCTCCTTCCTCTACGACTCCACCTACGTCACGCCGGACATCCGGCTGAGCGCGCTGCGCCCCTGCACGCGCCCGGAGGCCTATCTCGCCGACATCACGTACGGCACCAACAACGAGTTCGGCTTCGACTACCTGCGCGACAACATGCGCTTCACCAGGGAGGAGCTGGTGCAGCGCGAGCTGCACTACGCCATCGTCGACGAGGTGGACTCCATCCTGATCGACGAGGCGCGGACGCCCCTCATCATCTCGGGGCCGGCCGAGGAGTCGACCGAGCTGTACTACAAGATCGACCGCATCATCCCGAAGCTCCGCCGGGCGGCCACCATCGTGGAGGGCAAGCTCTCCGAGGTCGAGGAGCAGAAGGAAGGCGATTTCATCGTCGACGAGAAGTCCAAGGCCGTAGCGCTGACCGAACAGGGGATCGCCTCCTGCGAGCGGCTGCTCGGCGTCGACAACCTCTATGATCCCAAGCACATCGACGCCCTCCACCACATCCAGCAGGCGCTGCGGGCCCACGCCCTCTACAAGAGGGACGTGGACTACGTCGTGAAGGACGGCCAGGTGATCATCGTCGACGAGTTCACCGGCCGGCTCATGCCGGGCCGGCGGTGGTCCGACGGCCTGCACCAGGCCGTGGAGGCCAAGGAGGGGGTGCGGATCGAGCGCGAGAACCAGACGCTCGCCACCATCACCTTCCAGAACTACTTCCGCATGTACGAGAAGCTGGCCGGCATGACGGGAACGGCCGAGACCGAGGCCGAGGAGTTCGCCAAGATCTACAAGCTCGACGTGACGGTCGTCCCGACCAACCGCCCGCTGATCCGGCTCAACAACCCGGACGTCGTGTACAAGACGGCTCGGGAGAAGTTCAACGCCGTCGTCGAGGAGATCGTCCGTGGCCACGAACGCGGCCAGCCGGCGCTGGTGGGCACGATCTCCATCGAGAAGTCGGAGCACCTCTCCAAGCTCCTCAAGAAGCACGGGATCAAGCACGAGGTGCTCAACGCCAAATACCACGAGCGCGAGGCCGAGATCGTAGCTCAGGCCGGCCGGGAAGGGGCCGTCACCATCGCCACCAACATGGCCGGGCGCGGCACCGACATCCTGCTGGGTGGCAACCCGGACTTCCTGTCGAAGGAGATCCTCCGCAAGAAGGGGTTCGACCCGGCCACGGCGCCGGCCGATGCCCGCGCGGCCGCGCTGGCCGAGGCGCGCCGCATCACCGAGCCGGAGCACGAGCGGGTGGTGACGCTGGGGGGGCTCCACATCATCGGCACCGAGCGCCACGAATCGCGCCGCATCGACAACCAGCTCCGGGGCCGCGCCGGCCGTCAGGGCGATCCGGGCTCGTCGAGGTTTTACCTCTCGCTGGAAGACGATCTTCTCAGAATCTTCGGCTCGCACCGCGTCCAGAAGATCATGGACCGCCTGGGCATGGAGGAGGGCGAGCCCATCGAGCACAAGCTGGTGACGCGCGCGATCGCGACCGCCCAGAAGCGCGTCGAGGCCCACAACTTCGAGATCCGCAAGCACCTGCTCGAGTATGACGATGTCATGAACAAGCAGCGGGAGATCGTCTACGGCATGCGCCGCCAGATCCTGGGAGGCGAGAGCCAGGCCGAGACGATCGGCGAGTGGATCGAGGACCTGGTCGAGGCCACGGTCGATGCCTACGTGCCGGCGGGGGTCCATCCGGAGGAGTGGGACGTGACCGCGCTGAACGAGGCGCTTTATCGCCAGTTCGACGTCCGCGTTCCCTCGGATCGCCACCTGGAGGTCACCTCGCGCGAGGGCCTCGGCCAGCTGGTGGGCGAGGCGGTGCGGGAGCGCTACACCGAGCGGGAGCGCGAGCTGGGTCCCGAGCTGCTCCGCGCGCTCGAGCGCCACGAGATGCTCATCGTTATCGACCAGCAGTGGAAGGACCACCTGCTGTCGATCGACCATCTCAAGGAGGGCATCGGCCTCCGGGGCTACGGCCAGCGCGACCCGCTGACCGAGTACAAGCGAGAGGCCTTCGACCTGTTCCAGGACATGGCCGAGCGCGTGAAGTCCGCGGTGGTGGAGCGTCTCTTCAAGGTGCAGATCGTTCGGGAGGCGCCCATGGAGCTGCCGACGCTGACCGCCTGGGCGGATACACGGGAAACGCGCGGGGAGACGCCGGCCGAGCCGCGGCGCGCCCCGGCCCCGTCGGCGCCCCGCACACCGACGGGCGAGAAGCTCGGGCGCAACGATCCCTGCTACTGCGGTTCCGGCAAGAAGTACAAGAAATGCTGCCTTTTAAATAAAAACTGATTGCAGGATGGGAACTTGCAAGCCGGACCTGCGTCACTCGTGACGCCCTGGTGACGCATCGCATTTCGCCATGGCAGCACTCCTACCCTTTAAGACGCCAAAGGTGTAGCCGGTGGTGCCGATATACCCGATCACTTCTCCTCGTTTGACCGACCGGTTCACCTCTGACTCCGTCCGAGTGTATTCAGAGAAGTGACAGTAGACGAGCTCATATCCGAATGCTGGGACGCGTTCGATGAGTCCTTGGCCGCATCCCTCGTTGGAGAATCGCGTCACGTACCCATCTATTGCGGCAAGAACTGGACTACCAACCCGCCCGTCAAAATCTACGCCGCTATGGGGTACGTCGCCGACGGTCCTCCGCTGCCCCATGAAGAAAAAGTCTCCATAATACGAGAGAATCCCAGGAGTCCCCTTCGCTGCGCATCCGGTCAAGATGAGAGTCGCCAGGCCAATCCTAAGGTTACCGGCCAAACGCCGCCATCCACGCGCGCGCCTCCTCGATGAGCGAGGTCGCACGACGCGGACACCCTCACCCGACCGGACGTGCCTGACGTTATGGGTGACGAGGAGCCGACTGCCGGCCCCGATGGCCGCAGCGAGAATCGGCACGTCCTTCGGGTCGGCTAGTGCCGTTCCAACTATTCGCGCCTAGGAAGGCACCGTGTACGTCGTTCGTGGACAGATTTAGTATCAACAAGTTGGAACGGCACTAGCCTGCACGCGCGTTCCCGATCCTCGGTCGTGGGTCGATTATCCGGAAGAGGACGAAGCAGCCGCGCGGGCCAGCGAGCGAGGCGCCGACACCCAGGAGCGACCCGAGGCGCCAGCGGGTCACCGAGCTTACTCGCCGCGCTACCGTTCCGCGCGGCCGGCGAGGGTGGCGACCGCCGCCGCCAGCTCGGCCGGCTCGATCGGCTTGGCCGCGTGCTGCTGAAAGCCGGCCGCGATCGCCGCTGCTCGATCTTCGATCCTGGCATAAGCGGTGAGGGCGAGCGCGGGGATCCGTCCGCCACGCCCGGCGTCGAGCGCCCTGACTTTGCGAATGAGATCGTAACCGTCTTCTTCCGGCATGGCGATGTCGCTCACCACGACATCGAACGGCGCCTGTTCGAGCGCCTCCAGCGCCGCCCGGGCCGTCGCGGCAACGGTCACCTCGGCCCCGCATTGCGCGAGGATCGCTCTCATCAGCTCTCGCCCGTCCGCCTCGTCGTCCACGACAAGGACCCGGACGCCGCTGAGGGCTGGAAGTCGACTGGACGCCAGTGCTCTAGCCGCGATCCCGCCGGCCTCCGCCTCGCCAGCGGGATGTTCGTCCGTGAGCGGGAGGGTCACGGTGAAGGTCGCCCCCTGTCCAGGCCCAGCGCTCTCGGCGTGGACGGCCCCGCCGTGGAGCTCCACAAGACGTTGGACGATGCCGAGCCCGAGCCCCAGGCCTTCCTGAGGCTTCCGGCTGCTGTGCTCAGCAACGCCGACCCGTGTGAAGATCTGCGAGAGCAGCTCGGCCTCGATCCCTTTGCCGGTGTCGCGCACGCTCACCTCGACGGCGGATCCCCGGCGCGCGAGGCGGACCTCGACCCGCCCTCCGCTCGGCGTGAACTTGATCGCGTTTGACACGAGGTTCCAGACGATCTGTTGCAGGCGGGCTGGATCGCCATGGACCGGGCCGGCTTTCTCGTCGAGGGCGCTCTCCAGCCGGATCCCTTTGGCCTCCGCCGCCCCCCGCATGGCGGCCAGCGCCGCCTCAACAGCCGGGGCCACCATGACGGGCCGAGCATCGAGGCGCAAGCGCCCCTCGACGATGCGTGACACATCGAGGAGATCCTCGATGAACCGAGCCTGCAGCATGGTATTGCGCTCGATCACCTCCAGCGCCCGCGCGACGGTCGCCTTGTCCAGCTTCTGGGTGCGCAGCATCCGAGTCCACCCCAGCATCGCGGTCAGCGGCGTGCGCAGCTCATGCGAGAGGACCGCAAGAAATGTATCCTTTGCGCGAGTTGCCGCCTCCGCCTCTGCCCGCGCGGCCTGCTCGTGGGCGAGCACCACACGCGTCGCGTCCGCTCGCCTCGCCTCGGTGATGTCTTCGATGGCCAGAAAGATCAGGCCCGGCTGGCCGGTCGCCGGGAGCACACGGCGGGCGTTGAGGTGCATCGTCCGCGGCCCGATCGTCGGGAAGTCGTGCTCGACCTCGAAGTCTTCGACGACGCTGTCCCGCGGCAGGACCTCCTCCAGCAGCGTCTGTAACGTCGGGATGTCCCACTGGCGGTTCCCGAGGTCGAAGAGAGGTTGGCGCTCCGTCTCCAGCGGAGTCACCTGGAAGGTCTCGTAGAATGACCGGCTCGCCGTCACCACGCGAAGGTCGGCATCGAGGATCACGAGCGGCTCGCGCACCGTCGCGATGATGGCCTGGGCCTGGTCGCGCGCCTCCTTTGCCTGCTCGAAGCCGCGCTTGAGAACGTCGATGTCGACGAACGAGATGACCGCGCCGTCGATCTTGTTGTCCGCGGTCCGGTACGGCCGCACTCGCACCGAGTACCAGCGGCCGTCTCGGGCCTCGACCTCGCGTTCCTGGACGGCCAGAGTCTCCATCCCTTCCCTGAGGAGCGCCTCCAGATGAGGGATGGCGGTGCTGAGCCTGAGATCCCCGATGGGCCGCCCGATGTCGCCAGGGGCCACGTTGAGGACCCGCTCCGAGATCGGCGTCATGCGACGGACGCGGAGATCGGGCCCCACCATGATGATGGGGACCTGGGTGCTCGTGAGGAGGTTGGCGAGGTCGTTGCTGACCTGGCCCAGCTCCAGGTTCCGGCTGTTCAGCTCGTCGTTCACGGTGGTCAGCTCTTCGTTGGTCGCCTGCAGCTCCTCCTTGGAGGTCTCCAGCTCTTCGTTCGTGCTCAGCAGCTCCTCGTTGCTCGATTGCGCCTCCTCGGTGGCGGCGCGCAGCTCTTCCATGGCCGCCTCGTGCTCTTCGCTGATGGCCTGGAGGTGCTGGCGGGCGGCGGCGAGCTCCTGGGTGAGCTGGGCCACCCGGCGCTCGCCCGCCGTCTTCGGTCGAGACTCGCGCTCCCGCGCCGGTTTCCCCGGCGCGGGCCCGGTGGGCCGGTGGCGCTCCTCGAAGAACAGGATGAGATGGTGGCGACCCTTCACCCCTTCCGCCGGCCCGATCGGGATCACCTCGAGGCCGACCTCGCGGCTCCCGCCGTTCGCCTTGACCCGCAGGCCCTCCACCTTCACCGGGCCACCGCCTTTGGCCACCCGGTGGACGGCCTGACGGAGTGCAGAGGCCAGGCCTTCCCGCGCCATCTTGAAGAGGTTGAGGCTCGCCGCGCCCGGCGGCGCCTCGAGGTAGGGGCCGGTCTTCCCGCGGAACTGTACGATCTCCATGTCGGCGTTCACCACGACGCCAGCCGGTGCATACCGCCCAAGGATGAGACGGTCGGCCTCCTTCTCGATCGCCGGCGCGCTCCCGCCTGCCTCCTTCTCTTGCCCGCCGGCCGGCGCGGCGATCCGGTCGCCGGCGGTGAGGCCGAAGCGGAGGTAGGCCGACAGCCCAGGTTTCCACGCGTAGATCTTGTGCTTCTTGTCGAGGACGGAGAAGAGGTTCGTGAACCGGCCCACGCTTTCCGAGGGACCGAGCTTCAGGAAGCCGGTGGGCTTCAGCGCGTAGTGGAGGACCGGGATGACGCGCTCCTGCAACGCGGCGCTGAGATAGATCAGCACGTTGGAGCAGCTGATCAGGTCGAGCTTCGAGAACGGCGGGTCCCGCGTCACGTCCTGCTGCGCGAAGACGCAAGCGTCCCGGATCGCCTTGCCGAGCTGATACCGCCCGTCCGTCTTGACGAAGAACCGTCGCAGCCGGTCGGCCGAGACCTCGTTCTCGATGCTCGCGGGGAACCTCCCGGCCCTGGCCTGGGTGACCGCGGCGGCGCTGAGGTCGGTGGCGAACATCTGGATCGACAGGGTGCTGTCGTGCTCCCCGAGAAACTCCAGCAGGCAGATCACGATCGAGTAGGCCTCTTCGCCCGTGGCGCAGCCCGGTACCCAGATCCGGATGGGCTCGTCGGCGGCCCGCTCCTTCACGAGGCTCGGGAAGACGCTCCGCTTGAGGCTCTCGAACCCTTCCGGGTCGCGGAAGAACTCTGTCACCTGGATGAGGATGTCGTCGTGCAGGGCCTGCGCTTCATGGGGCGTCTGCCGGAGGTGCCGGACATACGTCCCAAGGTCGTCGATCTTCTGCAAGAGCATGCGGCGGGCGATCCGGCGCCGGACGCTGGCTGGTTTGTACTGGGTGAAATCGGCTCCGGTGGCGGTGCGCAGGACACGGAGGACGGCGCTGACGTCAGCCCCTTCTTCCGGCTGGCTTGGGCCGGCGGGGGATGGCACGGCATGGTCCAGGTAGGGGTGGCGGCCGATCCTCGCCACCTCGCGGGCGATTCCTGCGGGGGGCAGGACGAAGTCGGCGATCGCGCGCGCGCTCTGGGGCATACCGGGGTGCTTCGCGGATTTCTCATCCTGGACGAACGCGAGGCCGCCCTCCGCCTTGATCGCCCGGAGGCCGAGCGTGCCGTCCGAACCCGTCCCCGACAGGACCACGCCGATCGCGCGGCCTTCCAACTCCTGCGCGAGCGAGCGGAAGAAGTGGTCGATCGGCGTGTGGCGATCGACCGCGGCGCGGGAGGTGAGCGAGAAAGCGCCGCCGCCGATTGTCATGTCAGCGTTGGAGGGGATCACGTAGACGTGGTCAGGCTCCACGCGCAGGCCGTTGGTGACGGTCATGACGGGCATCGCCGTGGTCCGGGACAGGACCTCGGGCAACTGGCTCTCGTGCTTGGGGTCCAGGTGCTGAACGAGCACAAACGCCATGCCGGTGTCGGTGGGGAGTTCTCTCAGGAGTTGGCTGAAGGCCTCGAGCCCGCCGGCGGAGGCGCCGATGCCGACGATCGGGAACGTCTCTGATGGCTCCGAGGGATACAGGTCCGAGGGACGGTCGGCGTGTGGAGGGTTGGGCGTGGCGGCATCGTGCCCACGCCCGGACGAGCGCCTCGGCGCTGATTTTCTGTGCGGAGCTTTTCGTGCCATCAGCGGATCTTCAAGCGATCCACATGAAGCGACTCGGCGCACGGCATCATGATCGCAGGAAAGATGACCACGGGCAGGAGCGCGCCGGCGGCGAGCGCCATGAGGTGGGAACGAAGCCTCATCGGCCGAGCAGAAACCCTGCGAAGCGATCGAAGGGAAAGGCTTCTAAAGGCTCCCTCACCCCTTGGCTTTTTCACAGTCGCAAACTCCATGCGGCGAGCATATTCCTCGCTCCCGTAGCCCGCAAGCGTCGTATCGCGCCATCTAAGTTAAAACGTCGTGCCTGTTCGGTTGCGAGTCTAAATTGTGTGACGCAGCATCAGTGTAATGCGGTGCTCCCGCGAGTGTGATCCCGGTACTTATCGCGCTGATCACTCTGGGTCCGGCCCTTAGGGCAGCGACGACCATAGGTCGAATGGGCTCCCAGTACTGCCGGACCCAGGGTGCCAGCACAAGTAAAGGACGACCATCATGACCGCGCCCTACGCGATCAGAGCTGGGTGGCAGTCCAGCAGGAACGGCCCGCTATAGTATGGTGACGCTTTAGGCGTGGCATGGCGGTGTTTGGCAGGGGCGCGCTCTCGAAATATCGAATACTTCGAGCGCAGCCCCTTCGTACAGGAAGTGCTGCTACCTCAAGGGCGCCTGATCAGCCGCCACATTTAGGGCTCGTCGCTCGTTCGCGCCCCAATCCCTGGTACTTTTTCTTTGGCCGCCGACCACTCCGCGTGCTACAAAACTCTATGCGTCTCGAGTCGATCACCCTGCACGGTTTCAAGTCGTTCGGCGAGCGCACCGAGATCAGGGTGCTGCCCGGCATCACGGCCATCGTGGGGCCGAACGGCTGCGGGAAGACAAATTGCGCTGAAGCCGTCAAGTGGGCCTTAGGCGAGCAGAGCGCAAAGTCTTTGCGCGGTCAGAGAATGGAAGACGTCATCTTCCACGGCTCGGCTTCGCGCAAGCCCGTGGGGCTGGCCGAGGTCGAGCTGATGTTCAGCAACGACGGCGAGCTGGCCGTGCCCTGGAGCGAGATCGCCGTCAGCCGCCGCCTCTACCGCACCGGCGAGAGCGAATACCTCCTGAACAAGACGGTCACCCGGCTGCGCGACATCCTGGACCTGTTCGCCGGGACCGGCGCCAACCCCCGGGCCTACTCGGTGATGGACCAGGACAAGCTGAACCACGTGCTGACCGCGAAGCCCCACGAGCGGCGCATCTTCATCGAAGAGGCCGCCGGGATCGCGCGCTACAAGCAGCAGCGGAACGAGACACAGGGCAAGCTCGACGCCGCCCGGCAGAACCTGCTCCGCGTCAAGGACGTGATGGACGAGGTGAAGCGGCAGCTCGGCTCCCTCGAGCGGCAGGCCCGGAAGGCCCAGCAGTACAAGGCGCTCGAGCAGGAGCGCCGCGATCTGCGCCTGGCCCTGGTCGCCGCCGACTACGCGACGCTCCGGGCCGAGGGCGAGCGGCTGGAGGCGGATCTCGCGGCCCGGCGGGAGCGCGAGCAGACGCTGCGCGTGCGCCTGAGCCAGCTGGCCGCCCGCGAGGCGACGCAGCGGGAGGCGATCCAGGAGAGCGATCACCGGCTGGCCGACCTCCGGCAGTCGCTCCAGAAGGTGCAGGCGGAGCTGGAGCGGCTGCTGGAGCGCCGGGAGCAGATGGGCGTGCAGCTGCGGGAAGCCGCCGAGGAGCAGGTGCGGCTCGACGAGGAGATCCGGGTGACGACCGAGCGGCTGGCCGGGATCGTCGGCGAGCGCGAGGCCACGCGGGCCGCCCTGGCCGACACCCAGCGGCTCGTGGCCGAGCACACGCGCGCCGCCCAGGAGCTGGAGGCGCTGGTCGAACAGCAGCGCGCGCGCCTGACCGAGGAGCGCGACCGCCTGGAGGGGCTGCGGCTCGAGCAGATCCGCATCGCGGCCGAGCGGACCGATCTCACGCGCTCGGCCGGCGAGCTGAGGGAACGCGAGAGCCAGCTGGCGCGGCGCGCCGAGCGGCTCGCCGCCGAGCTGGCGGAGGCCGAGGCGGAAGCCCAGCGGCTGGCGGCCAGTCGGGCCGCCCTCCAGACGGCCCGCGAGCGGGCCGTGGCGGAGCTGACTTCGCTCACGGACGAGCGCGAGCGGCTCGTCGGAGAGCTCGCCGCACGCGAGCGCGAGCTGGCCGAGGCCGACGCCCGCCTGGCCGAAGCGCGCTTGTCTCTCGCCGCCCGGACCTCCAGCCTCGAGGCGGTGCGGGAATTGGAGCGCGCGCGGGAGGGATACGGCTCGGGGGTGCGCGCGATCTTCGCGGAGGGCGGGGGCGCCCGCGTCCCCGGCGTCGTCGGCACGGTGGCCGACGTGCTCGAGGTGCCGCCGCGGCTGGAGCGCGCGGTCGAAGCGGTGCTGGGCGAGCGCCTGGAGTGGGTGGTGACCGAGCGCTTCGATCAGGCCCGCGCGGCCGTGGCCTATCTGCAGGCGAACAATGTGGGCGCGGCGACCTTCCTCCCGCTCGAGCACCTGAGTCGCAACGGGGAGCCGGCCGCCTCGCCTCCGGCCGAGCTCGACTGGGTCGCGCGGCACGTCACGGGCCCGACCAAGAGCCTGGTGCACTACCTGCTCGGCCACGTCGCCCTGGTCGAGCACCTCGACCAGGCCGAAGCCCTCTGGCGGCGCAACGGGATCGTCGCGACTTACGTCACGCCGGAGGGCGAGGTGCTCGCGCCCACCGGACGGCTGCGCGGCGGGGCCGGCGCCGGCGCGCCGGAACGGTCTCTGCTGGCGCGCAAGCGGCAGCTCCGCGAGCTCGAGGACGAGGTGCGCCGGCTCACCGGCGTAGTCGACGCTGCCCAAGGCACCGTGACCCGGCTCGGCCAGGACGTGGCGACCCTCCGGACACGCATTGCCCTGTGCGAGCAGGCCGTGGGCGCGCGCCAGGCGGACCGGCTGGCGGGCGAGAAGGACCTGGAGCAGGCGCTCCGCGACCACGAGCGCGTGCACCGTCACGCCGAGACCGTGCGGCTCGAGGCCCGACAGGTGGCCCAGGAGGCCGAGGAGACGGCCGCCGTGCTCGGGCGTCTCGAGCAGCGCATCGCCGCCGCGCGCGACGCCGAGGCCGCCCACGAGGCGACCATCGGCGGGATCCGCGAGGCGATCGAGGCGGCGCAGACGCGGGAGACGGCCCTGGTCGCCCATCTCACGGCCAAGCGCGTGGAAGTGGCCTCGGTGGCCGAGCGGGTCGAGGCGCTCGGGCGGGAGCTGGGGCGCATCGACCAGATGGAGGCCGACCTCACCGAGCGCCTGGAGCAGGCCCGGGTCCGGCAGGCCCAGCTCGGCGAGCGGCAGGTGTGGCTCGGCGACGAGCGCGAGCGGACGGATACGGCGGCGCGCGAGGTGGCCGGGGAGCGCGACCGGGTCGAAGGCGAGGCGCGGACCGTCGCCGAGCGTCACGAAGGCCTCCTGGCCGAGATGCGCACGCTCGAGCACGAGATGCGGGGCCTCGAGGGCGACGTGAACCGGCTCGTCAGCGCGATCCACGAGATCGAGCTCCAGGCCACGGAGCGGCGCGTGCGCCGTGAAGAGTTGGCTCAGGAGGTGTTGCGAACCTACGGAGTCGACGAGGCAGCGCTGCGGGCTCAACACGACGCCTCCCGCGACTTCACCCAGCTGCGCCAGCGCCTGGCGGAGCTGGACGAGCGCCTGGCTGCCCTCGGTCCCGTCAACCTGGTCGCCGACGAGGAGTACCGCGAGCTGGACGAGCGCCTGACGTTCCTGCGCACCCAGCACGACGACCTGACCGCGTCGATCAAGGACCTGGACAAGGCGCTCCGCGGGATGACGCGCACGGCCCAGGAGCGCTTCACCCAGGCGTTCCACGAGGTCAACCGCGAGTTCGCCCGCCTCTTCGAGCGGCTCTTCGAGGGCGGGCGCGCCGAGCTGCGCCTGGTCGAGGCCGAGGAGGGCGGCGACCCGCTGGAGACCGGCGTCGAGTTGATGGCCCAGCCGCGCGGAAAGCGCCTGCAGTCGGTGACGCTGCTCTCCGGCGGCGAACGGGCGCTGACAGGGCTCGCGCTGCTGTTCGCCATCTTCTATTACCGCCCGAGCCCGTTCTGCGTGCTGGACGAAGTGGACGCCCCCCTCGACGACGCCAACATCCACCGCTTTCTGCGCGTGCTGCGCGAGCTGACCAGCCAGACCCAGTTCCTCGTCATCACCCACAACCGCCGGACCATGGACGCGGCGGACATCCTCTACGGCGTGACGATGGAGGAGCCCGGCCTCTCGAAGCTCGTCTCCGTCAAGCTCAGCGCCTGACCGCGTGAAAAGAGCCCGGAGATAGGCTAGACTCGCACCGATACCGGGTATGTCGTCCCTCGGCCCGTATCTTCGCGAGCTCCGTCAGCGGCGCGGTCTCTCTCTGGAGGAGCTGTCCCGCGCCACGCGCGTCGCCTCGTCCTGCCTGGAGGCGCTGGAGACGGAGAACCTCGATGTCCTGCCGGCGCCCGTCTTCGTCAAGGGGTTCATCCGCGCCTACTGTCAGGCGCTCGACGTGACGCCCGACGAGGCGCTCGCCCTCTATCATCAGCGGCCTGGGGCGCCGCCGGCTCCACCGGTCCGCGCCGTGGTCGAACGCCGTGGCGGGGGGGAGTCGCGAAGCCGCGGAACGGTGCTGGTGAGCTTCGTCCTCCTCGTCGTGTTGGGCCTCGCGCTCTTCGCGGTGACGCTCGCGCTCCAGTCGGGGCGCGAGGGCGGGGACCGGCTCGCGGGTCAGGCGGGGGCTCCAGCCGAGCCGCCCCCGGTGCCGCCGGACTCCCTCGAGCCGGTGCCGGCCGAGTCGGTCCTGGCTCCGCCGCCCGCGCGGGTCCCCGAGATCCGCCCGAGCGCGCCGGAGCCCTCCCGGCCCAGCGAGGCGACCCCGTCGCGGTCGGTCACGCCTCCGGGCCCGGAGTTCGCGGCCGTCCTCGGGCCCGTGGTGTCGCCGTATCGCCTGGTGGCGCGCGTGTCGGAGCCGACGTGGGTCCGGGTGCGGATGGCGGACGGGCGCGCCACCGAGGAGACCATTCCTGCGGGCGAAGTCCGCGAGTGGGTGTCCAACGCTCCCTTCGTCCTCACTGTCGGTAACGCCGGAGGCGTGACGCTGGAGCTGAATGGCCGCCCGCTGCCGCCGCTGGGCGCGCGGGGGGCCGTCATCTCGCGGCTGGTCATCCCGCCTGCAGGACGGTGAAGTTCCTGGGCGCCCTGGGCGACCGACTGAGCGCGGGGCTCAGGCGGTCGCGAGAATATCTCGCTGCGGAGCTGGCGGCGGTCCTCCCGCCCGAGCGCCCCATCGACGAGATCCTCTACACGGAGCTGGAGGAGGTCCTGGTCGCCGCGGATCTGGGCGCGCCGCTGGCTGCCGACTTCACCAACCGCGCCCGTGAAGAGGTGATGTTCGGTACCGTCACCCGCGCCGACCAGCTCCGGCCGCTGTTCCGCCGTTTCCTGGGCGACATCCTGGCCCCCGCGGCGCAGCCCCTCGACCTCGATCACCGGCCGGCGGTGGTGCTGATGCTCGGCGTCAACGGCTCCGGCAAGACGACGACCTGCGCCAAGCTGGCAGCGGCGCTCACCCGATCGGAGAAGCAGGTGCTGCTGGCCGCCGCCGACACGTTCCGCGCGGCGGCCATCGAGCAGCTCGAGACCTGGGGTCACCGGATCGGCGTCGAGGTCGTCCGACAGGAACCGGGCTCGGATCCCGCGGCCGTCGTCTTCGATGCCGTGAAGGCGGCCACGGCGCGCAACCTCGATGCGCTCATCATCGACACGGCGGGGCGGTTACACACGAAGTCCAACTTGATGATGGAGCTGGTCAAGCTCAAGCGCGTCATCGAGCGCCAGCTGCCCGGCGCGCCGCACGAGAGCCTGATGGTGCTCGACGCGCCGACCGGACAGAACGGCTTCGCCCAGGCGCGCATGTTCAACGAGGCGATCGGGCTGAGTGGCGTGGTGCTCACCAAGCTCGACGGTACCGCCAAGGGCGGCATCGTGGTGCGAATCGCGCGCGAGCTGAAGCTTCCCATCAAGCTCGTGGGGGTGGGCGAGAAGGTCGAGGACCTCGGGCCCTTCGATCCCCCGCGGTTCATCGACGCCCTGGTACCGGCGGCCTGAGCGTGAGCGCGGTCGACGAGCGCTTGATGCGTCGCGCGCTGGAGCTGGCCGAGGATGCCCGCGGGCTCACCTCGCCCAACCCACTGGTGGGGGCGGTGGTCGTGAGCGGGGAGGGCCAGATCGTGGGCGAGGGGTTTCACGCCGCGGCGGGGCGGCCCCACGCCGAGATCGAGGCGCTGGCCGCGGCGGGGGACCGCGCGCGAGGGGCCACACTCTACGTCACCCTCGAGCCTTGCGCTCACCACGGGCGCACCCCGCCCTGCGCGCCGGCCATCGTCGCCGCCGGCATCCGGCGCGTCGTGACGGCGATCGGCGACCCGAACCCCCTGGTGAGCGGGCGGGGATTCGAAGCGCTGCGCGCCGCCGGCCTCGAGGTGACGGTGGGCCTGCTCGAACGGGAAGCCGCCCAGCAGAACCGCGTCTTCATCACCGCGATGCGGGAGCGGCGACCGCACGTCACGCTGAAGGCGGCGATGACGCTGGACGGGAAGATCGCCGACCCGCACGGCGCCTCGCAGTGGATCACGGGCCAGGCGGCGCGCCGGGAGGCCCACCGGCTGCGCAGCGAGAGCGACGCCATCGTCGTCGGGCTGGGGACCGTGCTGCGCGACGACCCGCGGCTGACGGTGCGCCTGGAGCGGGCGTGGCCCCGGGAGCCGTATCGCGTGGTGCTGGATACAGAGGCCCGGACCCCGCCCGCCGCGCGCTTGATCACCGCGGGCACGGCCGCGCGCGCCCTCATCGCCGTCGCCGCGAGCGCGCCGGCCGCGCGTCTGCGCCAGCTCGAGGCCGCGGGGGCGACGGTCGTGCGCCTGCCCGCGCGCGACGGCCGCGTCGATCCCGGCGCCGTGCTCGCGGAACTCTTTGCGCGGGAGGTCCGCAGCGTGCTGGTCGAGGGCGGGGCGGAGGTGCACGCGGCCTTTCTCGACGCCGGCCTCGTCGACCGGGTCGCGGTCTTCATCGGGCCGCGCCTCCTGGGCGGCCGTGACGCCCCCTCGGCCGTGGGCGGCGCCGGCCGCGCGCTGAAGGACGCCGTGCGCCTCGGCGAGCTGGCGGTCAGAAGGGTGGGCGACGACCTCCTGATCGAGGCCGAGGTCCTCCGCGAGCGCGCCTGATGTTCACCGGGATCGTCGAGGAGCTGGGGGCGGTCGCCCGCGTCGCGCGGGGCGCCGCCACGATGCGGCTCGAGATCCGGGCGAAGACCACGCTCGAGGGCAGCGAGGTGGGCGCCAGCATCGCGGTGAACGGCGCCTGCCTGACGGTGGTCGAGCGCCGGCCCGACGGCTTGGCCTTCGACGTCGGCCCCGAGACGCTGGGGCGCACCGCCCTCGGCCGGCTGGTCTCGGGCGCCCACGTCAATCTGGAGCGGCCGCTCCGGCTGGGGGCCCCCCTGGGAGGTCACCTGGTGCTGGGGCACGTGGACGGGGTGGGAACCATCGAGGGCATAACCCGTGTAGAATCAACGGCGCGGGTGCGGATCGCCCTGGCGGGCCCCGACCTGGAGCCGTTCCTGGTCCCCAAGGGGTCGGTGGCCGTGGACGGCGTGAGCCTCACGATCGCGGCCCTGGGGCCGACGAGCTTCGAGGTGATGCTGATCCCGTACACACTGGAGGCGACGACGCTGGGTCGGCTGGAGGTGGGGCAGGCGGTGAACATCGAAACGGACGTGATCGGCAAGTACGTGGTCCGATCACTCGCGCTCAAGGGGGCGTGATAGCCGTGTTCGCGACGATCGAGGAGGCCATCGAGGAGATCCGGCAGGGCCGGATCCTCATCGTCGTCGACGACGAGGACCGCGAGAACGAAGGCGACCTCCTGATGGCGGCCGACAAGGTCACGCCGGAGGCGGTGAACTTCATGGCCAAGTTCGGCCGGGGGCTCATCTGTATGCCGATGACGGGCGAGCGCCTGGACGAGCTGAAGATCTCGATGATGGTCTCCGACAACACGGCGCCGCTGGGGACCGCCTTTACCATCACGGTCGACGCCCGGCGCGGCGTCACCACCGGCACGTCGGCCTACGACCGCGCGGTCACGATCCGGACGCTGGTCGATCCCCACGCGCGCGCCGAGGACCTCACGCGTCCCGGCCACATCCTGCCGCTGCGCGCGATGCCGGGCGGGGTGCTGCGGCGGGCGGGCCATACTGAGGCGGCGGTCGATCTCGCCCGGCTGGCCGACTGCACCGCGGCCGGGGTGATCTGCGAGGTGATGGACGAGGAAGGCGGCATGGCGCGCGTGCCCCAGCTCCAAGAGTTGGGTCGGCGGCACGGCCTCAAGATGATCACGATCAAGGACCTCATCGAGTACCGCACGCAGAAGGAGAAGCTCGTCCGGCGGATCGCGACCACGCGGCTGCCCACCGAGTTCGGCGAGTTCACCGCGATCGCCTACGAGGCGACCGTCTACAGCCGCGTGCACCTGGCGCTGGTGATGGGCGAGGTGGCCGGCGACGCGCCGGTGCTGGTGCGCATGCACTCCGAGTGCCTGACCGGCGACGTCTTCCAGTCGCGCCGCTGCGACTGCGGCGAGCAGCTCCAGAAGGCGCTGGCGACGATCCAGCAGGAGGGCCGGGGCGTCGTCGTCTACCTGCGCCAGGAGGGACGCGGCATCGGGCTGCACAACAAGATCCGCGCCTACGAGCTGCAGGACCTCGGCCAGGACACCGTCGAGGCCAACCATGCGCTCGGCTTCAAGGCCGACCTGCGCGACTACGGCATCGGCGCGCAGATCCTCGTCGACCTCGGGCTCAAGAACCTCCGGCTGCTCACGAACAACCCGAAGAAGATCGTCGGCCTGGAGGGCTACGGCCTGCACTTCGTCGAGCGCGTACCGATCGAGATCCCGGCCAATCCCGAGAACCGCAGGTACCTGAGCACCAAGCGTGACAAGCTCGGGCACCTGTTCTCCTCGCTTCCCTGACATGCGCCTCGAAGTGACCCGATCGAGCACCGCCGCAGCTCCCGCAACCTGCCTTCGAGCGCCCGCCTTGCCGGCGCAACCCCTGTCCGAGCGCCCGCTTTGCCGGCGCAATCCTGGCCTGGGGGGAGGCTTCGGAAGGGGGGCGAAGCCCCCCTCCGAGCTCAAGCCCCCCTCCGATGAGTGATATGGCCGGCCGCGCGCCCAGGCCGCAGCGGTCGGTGGCGGGCGGCGCCCGCGCGCCGCGGGGGGGCGCCGGGCTCCCGAAGTTCGCCATCGTCGCGGCGCGCTTCAACGAGCGGATCACCAAACGTCTGGTCGACGGCGCGCTCCACGCGTTCGCGGACGCGAAGATCCCGCCGGGCGACGTCGAGGTCCACTGGGTGCCGGGCTCCTTCGAGCTGCCTCAGGCCGCCGCGCACCTGGCGGCGACCGGGCGCTACGCGGGGATCGTCTGCGTCGGCGTCGTCATCCGCGGGCAGACGCCCCACTTCGAGCACGTGGCGCGGGAGGCCGCCGCGGGCATCCGCCAAGTGGCGCTGACGACGGGGGTGCCGACGACGTTCGGCCTCATCACCGCGCTGTCGGAGGAGCAGGCGTGGGAGCGGGCCGGCGGTGAGGTGGGCAACCGCGGCGAGGAGGCGGCCGACGCCGCGCTGGAGATGGCCACCTTCGTCCGCCAGGTGCGTGACCGTGGGTAAGCGGCGGAAGGCGCGCGAGGTCGCGCTGCAGTACCTCTACCAGCTCGATCTCCACGGCGACGACGACCCCGCGCCGCACGCGGCGGAGTTCTGGGCGCGCCATCCGGTGGACGCGGAGACGCGCGCCTTCGCCGACGCGCTCGTGCGCGGCACCAAGCAGCACCAGGCCAAGACGGACGAGCTGCTCCGCCAGTATGCGGAGCACTGGGACCTCGAACGCATGGCGGTGGTCGACCGGAACATCCTCCGGCTGGCCGCCTACGAGCTGCTCTGGCACGAGGACGTGCCCCCCAAGGTGGCCATCAACGAGGCGATCGAGATCGCGAAAAAGTTCGGCACCGGAGAGTCCAGCCGCTTCATCAACGGAGTTCTCGACCGGATCCACAAAGAGCTGCGTCCGGCGTCCTGAGCAGGACCGTGCGGTACGCGATCCTGTCCGACATCCACGGCAACCTCGAGGCCTTGCGGGCCGTCCTGGCCGACGCCGGGGACCGCGCTGACGCTTTTCTCTGCCTGGGCGACATCGTCGGCTACGGCGCCGATCCGGGGGCGTGCATCGAGCTCGTCGCCGAGCGCTGTCAGCTCGTCGTCGGCGGCAACCACGAGCACGCCGTGGCCGGGCGGATCGACCTCAAGTGGTTCAACCCTTACGCGCGAGCGGCCGCCGAGTGGACGCACGATCGCCTCGACGACGACCAACGCGCGTGGCTGGGGTCGCTGCCGCTGGTGAGCGAGGCGGGGGACGCCACGCTCGTCCACGCCTCGCCAGCGCATCCCGAGGAGTGGGAGTACCTGGTCTCAGCCGAGGACGGCTTCGCGGCCTTGGGGGCGTTCACCACGCGCCTGTGCTTCGTCGGCCACTCACACCTGCCGGGCATGTGGGTGCAGGGATCCTGGGGTCGGGAGCACGAGGCCGGGGCCGTGAAGGTCTCGATCGACCCCGGCTGCCGCTACATCATCAACGTGGGCAGCGTGGGCCAGCCTCGCGACCACGACCCGCGCGCAGCGTACGCGCTGTGGGACGTCGAGGGCAGGACCCTGGCGATCCAGCGCGTGGCCTACGACCTGGCCGCGGCGCGCGCGAAGATCGTCGCCGCCGGGCTGCCCAGGTTTCTTGCCGATCGCCTGGCCGAGGGCCGCTGAGAGGCGCAAGCTGCGCGACACGCTCGCGGCGGCGGTGGGAGCGGCCGCTCTGGCGGTGGCGGCCGGCGCGGCGCTGGCGCTCGCCTATCCGCGCGTCGACTTGGCGGGTGCCGCCTGGATCGCGCTCAGTCCCGTCCTCTTCCTGGCGCTCACGCGACCGCCGCGCCCGGCGCTGGGTTGGGGCTGGCTCGCGGGCTTCGTGTTCTTTCTGCTGCTCCTTCAATGGCTGAACTTCACCTTCCGCGTCTACAGCGAGATCCCGTGGCCGCTCACATGGCTGCCGACGGTGCTGCTGGCCGGGTACTGCGGCCTGTACTGCGGTCTCGTGGCCGGCGCCGTCTCCTGGATCGCTGCCCGGCGGGGAGCGAGCTGGGCGCTGCTCATCGCGCCGTTTCTCTGGGTGGGCGCGGAGTGGGTGCGGGGCCACCTGATGGGCGGCTTTCCATGGGGCAGCCTGGGCTATTCCCAGTACCGGCAGCTAGCGGTCATCCAGATCGCGGAGCTGGCCGGGGTCTATGCCATCTCCTTCGTCGTGTTCGCCGTCAACGCTGCGATCGCCGCCTGCGTGGTCTTGCCATGGCGGCGGGCCGCGGTCGGCCTGGCGCTCGCCATGGCGGTGGTGGGGGCAACGCTCGGATTCGGGACATCGCGCCTCACGGAGGCATCGCCTGCCGGCGAGGTCGCGGTCGCCGTGATGCAGCCCGCGATCGAGCAACCCCTCAAGTGGGACGCCAGCCATACGGCAGCAACCCTGAGGATCTACGGCGATTTGACCCGTGCGGCGGCGCGGGAGCATCCCCGCCTCATCGTGTGGCCGGAGACGGCCTCGCCCACGATCCTGAGACAGGATCCCGTCCTGCTCCAGGCCCTCCAGGACGTGGCGGCCAGGTACGACGTGGCGCTGCTCGTCGGGTCGATCGACATCGGGGAGGGGGCGGGCCGGGAGGCTCGTAACACCGTATTTTTACTGACCGAACGAGGTATCGTGAACAGGTATGATAAGATCCACTTGGTTCCGTTCGGAGAGTACGTGCCGTTATCGGGAGTGATCGGGTTCGTTCGGGGCTGGGCGGAGTTCATCTCCGAGCTGACGCCCGGCTCCCGCGCGGTGGTCTTCTCGGGTCCGCCAGCCCCGTTCGGTGTTGTGATCTGTTACGAGGGTATCTTCCCCGCGCTGGTGCGTCGCTTCGTGAAGAATGGCGCGCGCCTGATGGTGAACATGACGAATGACGCGTGGTTCGGCCGGACGAGCGGTCCCCTGCAGCACCTGGCGATGTATCCCTTCCGCGCAATCGAGCATCGAGTCGCGGTGGTGCGGGCGGCGAACACGGGAGTGTCGGCTTTCATCGCGCCGACCGGACGGATCGTGAAGTCGCTGAGCCTCTTCGAGCGGGACAACCTGATCGATCGGGTTCCCCTGCGCACGCGCGAGACGCTCTACACCCGTTTCGGTGATTGGTTCGCGTATCTGGGGCTGCTCGTCTCGGCCGGCGCGCTCGGCGCGGCGGCGCTCGGGGGGGCGCGGTGATGGCGGGCGAGCTGAAGCGGGACGTGGCGGAGCTGGCCCGCCGGGTCGACGACCTACGGAGGCATCTTTGACATCGCGGCCAAGGAGCAGCGGCTGGCCGCGATCGACGCGGACATGGGATCGCCCGCATTCTGGGAGGACAACCGCCGGGCCCAGGAGCTGATCCGGGAGCGCGCCGAGCTGACCCGGGTCACCACGCGGGTCAGCGAGCTCGGCCGCCAGGCCCAAGACCTCGGGGTCATGCTCGAGCTGGCCCAGGAGGCCGACGACGGCAGCCTGGACGCCGAGATCTCCGACGGCGTGGCCCGGCTCAGGAAGGAGCTCGACGAGTTCGAGCTCAAGGTCATGCTCTCGGGCCCGCACGATAGCAAGGCGGCCATCCTCAGCATCCATCCCGGCGCCGGCGGTACCGAGTCCCAGGACTGGGCCCAGATGCTCATGCGCATGTACCTCCGGTGGTGCGAGCGCAACGGCTTCAAGGCCGAGGTCGTCGATCTGCTGCCGGGGGAGGAGGCCGGGATCAAGTCGGCGACGATCGAGGTCACCGGGGAGTACGCCTACGGCTTCCTGCGCGGCGAGGGGGGCGTGCATCGCCTGGTGCGCATCTCGCCCTTCGACGCGTCCCGGCGGCGGCAGACCAGCTTCGCCTCGGTCGCCGTCGTTCCCGAGGTCGACGACGTCGAGGTCAACGTGCGAGAGGACGAGATCCGCGTCGACGTCTTCCGCTCGTCGGGCCCGGGCGGACAGGGCGTCAACACCGCCGATTCGGCCGTGCGGATCACGCATCTGCCCACCGGGATCGTCGTGCAGTGCCAGAACGAGCGCTCGCAGCTGCGCAACCGCGACACCGCGATGCGGATCTTAAAAGCGCGCCTCTACGAGCAGGCGCAGAAGAAGCAGCGCGAGGAGCTGGCGGAGCTCACGGGGGAGAAGAAGGGAATCGCCTTCGGCAGCCAGATCCGCTCCTACACCTTCCATCCTTACCAGCTCGTGAAAGACCACCGGACCGGCGTGGAAATCGGCAACGTCGAGGCCGTCATGGACGGCGAGATCGATCCGTTCATCAAGGCGTTCCTCCTCGGAGCGCGCGGGAGCCAGACGTGACCGGGCCGGACCCCGGGGCCCTGCCCCCGCTGATCCGCCAGCGGTACGAGAAGCTCGAGGCGCTGCGCAAGCGGGGCATCGACCCGTTCGGCAGCCGCTTCCCGGTCACCCACGGCGCCCAGCTCCTGCTCGACCAGCTGGCCCCGGCGAAGGAGGACGAGCTCAAGGCCTTCGGCCCCGTGAGCGTCGCCGGGCGGATCGTGGCCATGCGTCATCACGGCAAGACCTGCTTCGCGCACCTGATGGACCGCACCGGACGCATCCAGCTCTATGCCCGCGCCGACCAGCTCGGGGATCACTACGCGCTCTTCACGGACCTCGACGCGGGAGACTTCATCGGCGTGACCGGGGAGGTGTTCCGCACCCGCACGGGCGAGCTGACGATCGGGGTCGGCTCCTTCCAGTTCCTCGCGAAATCCCTCCGCCCGCTGCCCGAGAAGTGGCACGGGCTCCGCGACGTCGAGACGCGCTACCGCCAGCGCTACGTGGACCTCATCGTCAACCAGGAGACTCGGGCGATCTTCGTCCTCCGGTCGCGCGTGATCAAGGCCCTCCGCGACTTCCTGGACGCGCGCGGCTTCCTGGAGGTCGAAACGCCCATGATGCAGCCGATCCCGGGGGGCGCGGTGGCGCGGCCGTTCGTCACCCATCACAACGCCCTCGGGGTGGACCTCTATCTGCGGATCGCCCCTGAGCTCTACCTCAAGCGCCTCGTCGTCGGCGGGTTCGAGCGGGTCTACGAGGTCAACCGCAACTTCCGCAACGAGGGCGTGTCGACCCAGCACAACCCCGAATTCACGATGCTGGAGTTCTACCAGGCCTACGCCGACTACACGGATCTCATGGCGCTCACCGAAGAGCTCTTCGTCCATCTGGCCACCACGCTGCTCGGCGCGCTCCGGATCCCCTGGGGCGACCACACGATCGATCTCGCGCAGCCGTGGCGGCGGCTGCGATTCTTCGACGCCTTGTCCGAGGCCCTCGGCATGACGGTCACGCCTGACACCGAGGCCAGCGCCGTCGCCGGAGCCGCCGCGGCCCGGGGGGTCCAGTCGAAACCCGGGGCTCTCCGTCACGAGTCGTGGAAGGATGCCTTCGAGTCGCTGGTAGAGCCGACGCTGGTGCAGCCGACCTTCGTGATCGATTTCCCGGTGGAGCTGTCGCCGCTGGCCAAGACGAAACGAGACGACGTGCGACTGGTAAACCGGTTCGAGTTGTTCGTGGGGCGGCGCGAGCTCGCCAACGCTTACACCGAGCTCAACGATCCCGTGGAGCAGCGCGCGCGGTTCCTGCACCAGGCGGCGGCGCGCGCCCGGGGTGACGAGGAGGCTCACTGGCTGGATGAGGACTACATCCGGGCCCTGGAGTACGGTATGCCCCCGGCGGCGGGCGAGGGCATCGGCATCGACCGGCTGGTGATGCTCTTGGCCAATCAACCGTCGATCCGGGACGTGATCCTGTTCCCGCATCTTCGACCGGAAGGCGGCCCCGGCGGCGAGGGACGGGACGAGCCGTGAGCCGGGTACCCTTCGAGCTGTTCCTCGGTCTTCGGTACCTGCGCGCTACCGGCCAGCGTACGAACCTGTCGCTCTTTGTCTGGATCGGCGTCGGCGGCGTCTTCCTGGGCGTCGCCGCGCTCATCGTGGTGCTGGCCGTGATGACCGGCTTCCAGGACGGCATTCGCGACAAGATCATCGCGGCGAACCCGCACCTGCTGATCTTCGGCGCCGGGGGCGGTATCGCCGACGCCGAGGCGATCGCCGGTCGGGTGAAGACCGTCGCCGGCGTGCGGTCGGCCACGCCCTTCGTGCTCCAGCAGGCGCTCTTCACCAGCGAGGGCGGCGGGGCTCACGGCGGGTTGGTCCGCGGGGTGGATCTGGCCACGCCCGCGCTGGTCGCCGACCTCCGCGCCCAGCTCCGCGCGGGTCGCCTCGACCTGCTCCTCGACGGCCAGCCGGCGATCCTGCTGGGCGTCGAGCTGGCGCGCACTCTGGGGGTGGTCGTGGGCGACGGCGTCACCGTCATCTCGCCCAAGGGCGCCGTCACCGCGGTAGGGCTGGTGCCCCGCATGCGCCGCTTCACCGTGGCCGGCACGGTGGAGGTCGGCATGTACGAGTACGACTCGTCGATCGCCTACCTGACGCTGGCGGCCGCCCAGGAGTTCGCGGCGCTGTCCCGGCGGGTCACCGGCATCGAGGTGAAGCTGACCGATCCGTTCGAGGCCAAGCGCGTGGGCGCCGCCATCGCCCGACAGCTGGGATTCGGGTACTGGGTGCGCGACTGGATGGACATGAACCGTAACCTGTTCGCGGCGCTCCAGCTCGAGAAGCTGGCCCTCTTCGTGATCGTGACGATCATCGTCCTCGTCGCCGCCTTCGCCATCATCGGCCACCTGGTCCTCCTGGTCGCCGAGAAGCGCAAGGAGATCGGGATCCTCAAGGCCCTCGGGGCCTCGGCCTCCAGCATCACCGCGGTGTTCTTCACCGTCGGCATGACCATCGGCGTCGTGGGCACCGTGGCGGGCTCGGCGGTCGGCCTCCTGCTGATCTGGGTCCAGAACAGCTACAAGATCATCCGCCTGGCCGGCGACGTGTACCAGATCGACTACCTGCCGATGAAGCTGACGCCCACGGACTTCCTGCTCATCGTCGGGTCCACGCTGCTCCTGTCCTTCCTGGCTACGATCCTTCCCGCCCGCCGGGCGGGGGCGCTGATCCCGGTCGACGTGTTGCGCTATGAGTGATTCCCGCGCTCCGTTGCTCGTCGGCGAGGACCTCGAGAAGGATTACCGCACCGGACCCGAGGTCGTGCGCGTGCTGCGGGGCCTGAACGTTCGGGTGGGCCAGGGCGAAGTGGTGGCGCTGGTGGGGGCGTCGGGCGTGGGCAAGTCCACGCTGCTCCACTTGCTGGGCGCGCTCGATCGTCCCACGGCCGGACATGTCCTCTTCGAGGGCGAGGACGTCTTCGCGCGCGGTGAGGCCGGACTCGTGCGCTTCCGCCGGCACCAGGTCGGCTTCGTCTTCCAGTTCTACAATCTGCTCGGCGAGATGACGGCGCTGGAAAACGCGATGATCCCAGCGCTGCTGGCGCGCCGCCCGGTGAACGAGGCGCGCCAGCGCGCGGGCGACGCGCTGGCCGAGGTGGGACTCGCCGACCGGCTTCGCCACCGGCCGGGAGAGCTCTCGGGCGGCGAGCAGCAGCGGGTGGCGATCGCCCGAGCGCTCGTGAATCATCCGCGCGTGATCCTGGCCGACGAGCCGACGGGCAACCTCGACCCCAAGACGAGCGAAGTCGTGTTCGATCTTTTCCTGAGATTGCAGGCCGAGCGCGGGATCGCGTTCCTGATCGCCACGCACAACCCCGATCTGGCCCGGCGCGCCGAGCGGGCGTATCGTTTGATCGAGGGCCGAGCGCGCGAGGTGCCGCCGGGTGAGTGACGGTGCCGGCGAGTTTCCCGCTGGAGTTTCGCAGGGTTAGTGATTGGAGGAAGAAAAACGCTGGCGACCGGTGGGGGCGTGGGCTATACTGAAATCGACTAACTAGCCGTCGGGGAAAGAGAAATCGGCACCCGGCGCGACTGAAAAGGGGCGGGGGCCACCAGTGTTCGAACGATTCACGGAACGGGCGCGGCGGGTCATCATCTTGGCGCGGGAAGAGGCGGGACGCTTCCGCCACGACTTTGTAGGGACGGAGCACGTGCTGCTCGGGCTCATCCGTGACGGCGAAGGCATCGCGACGGCTGTGCTCCAGCGCCTCGGGCTCCGCCTGGAGACGGTGAAGGCGGAGGTCGAGCGCGCGCTGGCAGGTTTCCCGAAGACGCTGACGTTCGGTGAAGTGCCGTTCACGCCGCAGGCCAAGCGCGTCCTCGAGCTGTCGATCGAGGAGGCGCGGCAGCTCGGCCACAACTACATCGGCACCGAGCACCTCCTGCTGGGCCTGATGAAGGAAGGTCAGTCCATCGCGGCCAAGATTCTCGAATCGCTGGGCGCGCGGCTGGACGAGGTCCGGCAGGAAACGCTCGCGCTCCTCGGCGATCAGTACTACCCCCGGCCCAAGAAACGTTCGCAGACCCCCGTACTCGACGAGTTCGCCCGCGACCTGACGCAGCTGGCCCGCGAGGGCAAGCTCGACCCCGTCATCGGCAGAGAGCAGGAGATCGAGCGTGTCATCCAGATCCTGGCCCGCCGCACGAAGAACAACCCCGTGCTCATCGGCGAGCCGGGGGTGGGCAAGACGGCGATCGTCGAGGGCCTAGCCCAGAAGATCGTCACGCACGACGTGCCCGACGTTCTGCTGAACAAGCGGCTGCTCCAGCTGGACCTCGGCGCGCTGGTGGCCGGGACGAAGTACCGCGGCCAGTTCGAGGAGCGGCTCAAGGCCGTGATGAAGGAGATCCGCCAGTCGGAGAACGTCATCCTGTTCCTCGACGAGCTACACACGCTCATCGGAGCCGGGGCGGCCGAGGGCGCCATCGACGCCTCCAACATGCTCAAGCCGGCGCTCTCGCGCGGCGAGATTCAGACGATCGGGGCGACGACGCTCGACGAGTACCGCAAGTACATCGAAAAGGACGGCGCGCTCGAGCGCCGGTTCCAGCCCGTCATCGTCAAGGCGCCCTCGGTCCCTGAGGCCATCGAGATCATCCGCGGCCTGCGCCACAAGTATGAGGCCCACCACCGCGTGAAGATCACCGAGCAGGCGATCGACGCGGCCGTGCGGCTGGCCGACCGCTACATCACCGACCGCCAACTGCCCGACAAGGCCATCGACGTCATCGACGAGGCCTCCTCGCGCACCCGCCTGATGGCGCTCACGCCCCCGGCCGAGATCAAGGAGATCGAGAAGGAGCTGGAGCGGGTCATCCGGGAAAAGGACATGTACCTGGAGGCCCAGGAGTTCGAGAAGGCCGCCTCTCTTCGCGAGAAGGAAAAGGTGCTGCGCCATCGCGAAGAGGAGATGAAGCGGGAGTGGGAGAAGAACAAGGGCAAGGGCACCCAGTCCGTGGGCGAGGTGGACATCGAGTTCATCGTCTCCCGCTGGACCGGCATCCCGCTGTCCAAGCTCGAGGAGAAGGAATCGGCCAAGCTCGCGCGCATGGAGGAGGCGCTCCACGGACGCATCGTCGGCCAGGACGACGCCGTGGCCGCGGTCTCGCGCGCCATCCGCCGCTCGCGGGCCGGCCTCAAGGACGCCAAGCGGCCGGTCGGCTCGTTCGTGTTCCTGGGTCCTACCGGCGTGGGCAAGACCGAGCTGGCCCGGGCCCTGGCCGAGTATCTCTTCGGCGACGAGAACGCGCTGATCCGCGTGGACATGTCCGAATACATGGAGAAGTTCTCGGTGTCCCGCCTGCTGGGCGCCCCTCCCGGCTACGTCGGATACGAAGAGGGCGGGTTCCTGACCGAGAAGGTGCGCCGCCGTCCCTATTCGGTGGTGCTGTTCGACGAGATCGAGAAGGCGCATCCCGACGTGTTCAACATGCTGCTCCAGGTGCTCGACGACGGCCGCCTCACCGATTCGCTCGGCCACGTGGTGGACTTCAAAAACGCCATCCTCATCATGACCTCGAACCTGGGTACGAGCCGGATCGGCAAGCGGGTGTCCCCCGGCTTCCTGCAGGGCGGGGACGAGAGCGCCAGCTACG